>DASUVR010000419.1:0-5069 GCA_036378855.1 Gemmatimonadales bacterium
GAACGCCCGGGGACATCTGGTGCGGGAAGGCGCGGCATCCGCCACGCTGCAGCCCACTCCGGGAAAGCCTATCGTCACCACGCTGGACCTCGATCTGCAGCGCTTCATCGACAGCATCTGGCCGGTTGGGGTGCGGGGTGCCATGGTGGCGATGACCCCGAACGGCGAAATCCGGGCCCTGTACTCGGCGCCCAACTTCGATCCCAATCACTTCGTAGGGGGCATCTCCTCCGCCGAATGGCGCAAGCTCAACAACGATCCGGCCAAGCCTCTGCTCAATCGCGTCATTCAGGCCCGCTACCCTCCCGCTTCACCATTCAAGCTGGCTATTGCGGCCATGGCGTTGAAGCGGGGATTGATCGGCCTCAACACCAGGATGCCCGAGCCCTGCCGGGGCGGAATGAGACTGGGCAACCGGGTGTTCCGTTGCTGGAAGAGGGAAGGGCATGGCTCGCTCGACCTCACCGGTGCGGTAGCGGCCAGTTGCGACGTGTACTTCTACCAGCTTGGACTCAAGCTGGGGCTCGATGCCATCCTCCAGGATGGCGTGCTGATGGGCTTTCGTGATCGTAGCGGTGTCGATCTGGAGAACGAGCTCAACCCGATTTACCCGTCGTCCACCGCCTACTTCGACAAGCTCTATGGCCCACGCTATTGGAGCCCTCCAGGAACCACCCTCAATTTTTCCATCGGTCAGGGTGAGAACACGCAGACCCTGATCAACATGATGCGATTTTATCAGGGTCTGGCTGGAAATGGTGAAGCCGTCACTCCCTTCATCGTGAAGCCCACCTCGAACCGCAGGCGTTCGCTCGGTCTCACCCGACAGGAGCTGGACGGACTTCGCCGGGCGCTGATTGCCGTGGTTGAGCACGGTACTGCGTCTGCCAGCCGCCATTCCGACCTGGCCGTGGCAGGTAAAACCGGAACCGCTCAGAATCCGCACGGGGACGATCACGGCTGGTTCATCGGCTTTGCTCCGGCCGAGAAGCCGGAGCTCATCGTAGGCGGGATCATGGAGTTCGCCAAGCACGGCACCGTGGTGGCTCCGTACGTGGTGCAGACCCTTCGGCGCTACATCCTCGGTCCCGCGGCCGCCACTCCAGTCAAGCTGGGTGCCCTGCAGGATGAATCGGTCACCTCCACCGACAATGCGGCTCGGCCGATCGAGCTCGACCCGGATTCGGCAGCGGCCCGAGCCGCTGCGCCCGATTCCATCCCGCAGGTAACCGAGCCATGAGAGCTGCCACCGTTGATCGCCAGCTGGTCACGGTCAGCCTGGCTCTGGTCCTGTTCGGGCTCGCCATTCTCTATTCGGCCGGACAGACCGACGTCCCCACCCGGGCGGCCGGTGTGTGGTACCACCAGTTTGTCTGGGTCGGAGTCGGGATCGTTGCGGCCTGGGTCCTCTTCCACGTCTCGCTTCGGGTGCTGGAGTGGATTTCACCGGCCCTGTACGCCTTCAGCATCCTTCTGCTGCTCGTGGTGCTGGCAGTGGGAACCGGAGCGGGTACCGCCGAGAGCAGTCACAGCTGGCTCTCGATCGGCGGACATCAGATTGGGCAGCCTTCCGAGCTGGCCAAGGTGGCGACGGTCCTGATGATGGCGCGCTACCTGTCCAGCCGGAAAGAGCCTCCCCGGTCCCTCCGCGATCTGATCGCACCGGTCCTGATCGTCGGTGTGCCCTGCCTCATGGTGCTCAAGCAGCCGGACCTCGGCAGCGCCTTCGTCTTTGTAGGGATTTTCTTCGCCATGCTGTTCTGGGCCGGCGTGCGTCCACGCATGCTGTTCCTCCTGGCCACTCCGGTTATCAGCCTCCTCCTGGCCTTCAATACCCTGGCCTGGAGCGTATGGATCATCGTGTTCGTGCTGATTCTGATTGCCTGGCGGCCCTACGTGTGGGACTGGGTGGTCTTTCTCACCGCGAATCTGGCGATGGGCGCCATCGCGATGCCGCTATGGAACCGGCTGGCGCCTTACCAGCAGAACCGGCTGCTGACCTTCCTGAATCCTGAGGCGGATCCCCGGGCCGCGGGCTACCATGCCATTCAGTCCCGGGTAGCCATCGGCTCGGGCGGCTGGTTTGGGGCGGGCTATACCCAAGGCCCTCAGAAGCGCCTGGCGTTTCTTCCGGAGCAGCACACCGACTTCGTGTTCTCGGTGGTGGGCGAGGAGCTCGGCTTCGTGGGCGTGCTGGTGGCCCTGGGCTTGTTTCTGGCTTTGTTCCTGGTGTTGGTGCGCATTGCGCGGCGGGCAACAGACCCGTTCAGCAGTCTGACGGTGTTCGGGATTGTAGGACTTTTTTTCACCCATGTCTTCGAGAACGTGGGAATGACGGTAAACCTTATGCCGATCACCGGCATCCCGCTGCCCATGTTCTCCTATGGCGGCTCCTTTTTCATCATTTGCTCGCTCTGCCTGGGCCTCGCTCTCCGGGTGGCGCGGGACTCGAGATTATCAGGCTATACTGATGCCTGACAAGCCTTTACAGATCAAGGCCTAGCGCAGAAGTCGGGGCCGGTTGAAATTGCAGGGGCTTCTTCGGTAACTGTCCCTTCCTCTCTCTACCTGCTTCTCTATGGCCGTGATGGCATGGTTTAAGAAAGAACGCAAGCCACGGACGTCGCAGCGTGAACGGCTGGAAATTCCTGCCGACGCCTGGGAGAAGTGCGACAGCTGCGGGCACGTCGACATTCGGGAGAAGTTCGAGAAAGCCCTCAATGTTTGCCCCGAGTGCGGCAAGCACCGCCGGATCAGCGCCGAAGATTACATCGAGCTGCTCACCGATCCCGGAACCTGGCGCGAGCTGTACGCCGGTCTGCGCTCGGCCGACCCGCTCGGGTTCGAGAACTATCCCGAACGCCTCAAGGCCGCCCGGGAGAAGGGTGGCGATGGCGATGCGGTCTACACCGGTACTGCCAAGCTCGATGGGCTGCCGTTCAATTTGGCGGCGATGAACTTCAGGTTCATGGGCGGGTCCATGGGCTCGGTGGTGGGGGAGAAGATCGCCCGGTTGGCTCGCCGCTCGCTGGAAAAGAAGATTCCTCTGGTGATCGTCTCCACCTCCGGCGGGGCGCGGATGCAGGAGGGCGTGCTCTCCCTGATGCAGATGGCCAAGACGTCCGCGGCCATCGCGCAGCTGCACCGTGAGTGCATTCCTTATATCTCCATCCTGACCGACCCGACTACGGGCGGGGTTTCGGCATCCTTCGCCATGCAGGGTGACGTGGTCCTGGCCGAGCCCGGCGCTGTGGTTGGCTTTGCCGGTCAGCGGGTGATCAAGCAGACCATCGGCCAGGATCTGCCCGAAGGCTTTCAGACCGCCGAGTTCCTGCTGGAGCACGGGCAGATCGACGACGTAGTGCCGCGGGCGTCCCTCCGAGACACCACCGCGCGACTGCTCCGGCACATGCAGGGCCAACGTCCTCACGTCGAGCTCGCCGAAATAAGCTGAGCTCGAGTTTCTCTCTCGCACCGCCCCACCAGGCTGCCGTCGGTGGGGCGCATTCGTTTCCGCCCGGTGCCATAATGGCAAGATGGTCCTCCGAGTTCCGATGCCGCTGAGTTACCAGGAGGCGCTCGACTTTCTTTTTCCCCGCACCACCACCATCAAGTTCGGGTTGGGCACCACCCGGGCCCTGCTCAAGTCACTGGGAAATCCTCACGAGGTCATGCCCTCGGTGCACATAGGCGGCACCAACGGAAAAGGCAGCGTGTGCGCTCTGGTTGCCGCGGCTTTGCGCGAAGCCGGCTGGCGGGTGGGGCTGTATACCTCGCCGCATCTCATCTCCTTCCGGGAGCGGATTCAGGTCGATGGTGTTCCCATCTCGGAAGAAGCGGTGGCCATGTGGACCGGCCGGCTCCTGTCGCCGATTCTGGAACGGAAGGCCACCTTTTTCGAGGCCACCACGGCTCTTGCCTTTGCTGATTTCGCCGCCCGTGGAGTCGAGATTGCCGTCGTGGAGGTCGGGCTGGGCGGAAGACTCGACAGCACCAACGTGGTCCGTCCCCTGGTGAGCGGTGTGACCAAGATCGCCCGGGACCACATGAAATATCTGGGCGACAGCCTCGAGCTCATTGCCTGCGAGAAGGCAGGAATCGCCAAACCCGGCGTGCCTTTCATCGTCGGCGAGACCGATCCAGCCCTGGTCCAGGTGCTCCGTCGGGAGGCAAGTCGGGCCTGCGCCCGGGCACGGACCGAGGACAACCGGGGTCGGGCCGACGTTCGAGTGCTCCCCGCGGATTATGAATGGCGGGGGCCGCTCAGCCTGGCCGGGCCTCATCAGCGAAGGAATGCGGCGATTGCGCACGGCATCCTCGCAGCCATCCCGCAACCCTACCGCCCCACGCGGGAGCAGCTGGAGCGGGCCTTCGGGTCCACTCGGGTGTCCGGCCGGCTCGACCGCCGGGGCCGCTGGCTGTTCGATGTTGCTCATAACCCGGATGGCATGCGGTCGCTGGTAACCGCACTCCAAGCAATCCGTCCCGCCCGGCCGGTGCACGCGCTGGTTTCCATCCTGGGCGACAAGGAGTGGCCGGAGATGCTGGTGCAGCTGGATCAGGTCATCGATCGGGGGTTTCTCACTATCGCGCCGACGGCGGAAGCGCGCGGGTGGGACATCGAGTGGCTGCGCCGCTGGCTACGCGATCCGGCCAGGCCGCCGGCTCAGGCGGAGTGGACCCTGGTGCCCAATTTTCAGGAAGCGATCGCGCGAGTTCAGGAAGGTGCCGGAACCGCGCTGGTGACCGGCTCCTTCCATACCGTTGGCGACGTCATGCAGGCACTGGGCATGGATGTTTCAGCAGCGTGAGCGTTGGCGGCTTACCGCTCACCGCTGACCGTTTTATACTCCCCCCATGAAAACCAAGGCCCTGCCGGGCTTTCGTGATTTTTATCCCTCCGATCTCGCGCTCCGGTCCCACATCTTCAATACCTGGCGAACGGTTGCCGGCCGCTACGGCTTTGAGGAGTACGATGGACCGCCGCTGGAGCCACTGGATCTCTATACCACGAAAAGTGGCGAGGAGATCGTGGGGCAGCTGTACAACTTCACCGACAAGGGCGATCG
>DASUVR010000420.1:0-2267 GCA_036378855.1 Gemmatimonadales bacterium
ATCCAGAAGCACCTGGGCAGCTGTGTGGCCTGCGGCTCCCGTCTACAGGAAGTAAAGCAGGTGCTGGCTGAGGCTGACCGCCTGGTTGGAGCCATGGAAGTGCCGGCCAGCGCCCCACGAAGCCGCTCGGAGCCTCCCCGAGCAGATCCAGAGCCAGCGCCACCGCCGCCATTCCGGCCGGCCAATGAGCCTCTGGCATGGGACGAGCCACCAGTGCTCCTGGTGCCCGATCCGATCGATGCGCATGCCGCGCGGAAACGCTGGATCCGGGGCCTCGCAATGGCGGCAGTGCTGGCCGGGGTGCTCGCTGGCGGTAAGCTCATCGGGCGCGCTTTGCAGCCCAGCCATCCGATGCTGTCGGACCGGGATCTTACCTCGGTCTCCCAGCCAGCCGCTCAACCTCCGGTGGTAAGCCCTGCGGAGAGCCGAAAGGACGAGTCTACCCTCGCTACCCGGGAGACCAAGCAGAATCGCATCCAGCCCCAACGGGCCGCGGCGCCAGTGCCGACGCCCACTCCGGCCCGGGCCAAGGTTGCGGCAGATACGCCCGCTCCGCCGCCTGATCCGGAAGATTCCTCCGCCGCGGATTCAGTTGCAGCCGACTCTGCTGCATTGGAGGAGGTCGCAGAGGACAGCGCCGTCAATGTGGCGGCAGCAGCTGGAGGGGCCAGTACCGCACAGGGGGAGCGTTCGGCGAGCGATGCCGATGCCGCGGCCACCCGGCGCGCGGCAGCAGCAGCGCTGGCCGAGCTGGATCGGGAGAGACAGCGGCAGCGAGCCAACGCCGCCACCGCCGCCCTGCCACCCGCTCGGGTTGAGCCCGAGTCCGAACCGGCTCCCCGGCCACTTACCCTGGAACAGCGGTCCCAGGTGTATATGCGAATCGGGTTGGATGAGGCCGTGAAGCAACTGGGTGGTCCGGTGCACGT
This sequence comes from Gemmatimonadales bacterium, assembly GCA_036378855.1. GTDB lineage: Bacteria > Gemmatimonadota > Gemmatimonadetes > Gemmatimonadales > GWC2-71-9 > CAVVWJ01. Next base: position 930 of record DASUVR010000420.1, read on the forward strand.
GATCGAGGGGATGACCCCGGAGCTCATCGGTTTGACCCGGAACCAGCTGATTCCGGGTACCACGTCCAGCCGTCCAGTGGTCCGAGTGGTGTATGTCGATAACCGAGGCCGGTTGATCCTCCTAGATCAGCAGCGAATGGCGTCAGGCCAGGCACTCAACGCGCCGGCGGGGAGTCTGCGCTGGGCAATCGGAGACGTAATGCTGTATCTGCGGGGGGAGCCGAGCCCCGACGTGCTCAGGAGCTTGCAGGCAAGGGTGAGGTGATTTTTTCGCCCTGATCCAACAGTTCTCGCACTTTCCGCATCAATTCTTCGGGCGTAAACGGCTTCTGAATGAACTCGGCCTCTTGCCGGCTGATACCGCGGCGAACCACCTCGTCGCTGGTATATCCCGAGATATAGAGGACCTTGAGTCCGGGCCGCTCCGCCAATAATTGATCGGCCAGCTCGCTCGCCCCCATTTCGGGCATCACTACATCAGACAACAGAAGCTCGATCGGATGTTTGTACTCGGCTGCTATAACCAGGGCGTCGCGGCCGTGCCGCGCTTCCAGTACCGTGTGGCCATGATCGGTCAGGATCTTCCAGATCAGCTCCCGCACTCCATCTTCGTCTTCCACCAGCAGCACCGTCTCGTCCCCTCGGACTGAAGCCGGCGTTTCGGATGCACTCTGCTCGTCTGCTTCCGCCAGGGGAAAGAAGATCTTCACCGTGGTACCCAGTCCCGGTTCGCTGGACACCCGGACCACACCTCCGTTCTGCTTCACGATGCCGTAAATGATAGACAGACCCAGGCCGGTGCGAGTCCCCGGGGTTTGTGAGGTGTAGAACGGCTCGAACATGTGGGACATGGTATCACTATCCATCCCGCTGCCCGTGTCGCTGACGGCCAGCACCACGTACCGACCGGGCTTCACCGAACGGCCACGGGCCGACCCGCTGATCTGGCGCTCTCCGGTCTCGATGGTCAGGGTTCCGCCGGATATCATGGCGTCCCGGGCATTGAGGACGAGATTGACCAGCACCTGTTCCAGCTGGGCGGGATCCATCTTCACCTCGCCCAGACCCGACCGCAGTTCCGTCACCAGTTTGATGTCGGCGCCGATCAGGCGCTGAATCAGCCCCTGCATGCCGGCTACCACCGCGTTCAGCTGGAGCGGCCGGGGGTCATGGGTCTGTTGCCGCCCAAAGCTCAGCAGCTGGCGGGTGAGAATCGCTCCTCGATCAGCGGCCTTTCGGATCTGCTCGACGTCCTTCCGCCTTCGATCGTCCACGGGAGTGTCGCGCAGCAGGAGATCGCTGAAGCCGCGGATGGTAGTGAGCAGATTGTTGAAGTCG
>DASUVR010000421.1:0-15381 GCA_036378855.1 Gemmatimonadales bacterium
TGCCCCACGATGGTGCCGTCGTTGATATACGGCGTGAGGTTCACGCCTCTGAACCGGCCCACCAACTCCTTCCACTTGGTTAGGCTGAAGGTTCCGTCGGCATTCTTGACGTAGCTGTCCCGGCCGAGACACAGCTTGAGAATGAGGCGCCCACCTCTGGCTCGGGCATCGTTCAGCAGCGGAATGATATTCGTCGGGGTGAGGCCGCCGCCGCGCTTCGAGCCGGTGAGAACGTTGCTCAGATATTGATTGTCCATGTCGCCGGAGGCGAGCACGATCCCCGGTAGACTGGAGCGGTTATCGACGGCCCCAACGGCTCCGCTGAAGCCGGTGGTATCGACTGCGGGAGCGAGCGAGTCCGACGCAGTGGTCGTGCCGGTATCGACTGGGGTGCTGGTGCTGGTGTCGACTGGGGTGCTGGCGGTGTCGGCGGGCGGTGGAGTGTTGGTAGCTGGGGCGTCCACTGACGGACTGAGATTTTCGTTCCCGCCACAAGCAGCCGCGAAGACGAGGAGGGCTCCAGACATCATGGCCCGGAGCATGGGACATCTTCCAGTATGTACCTGATGAGAGTTCATGCTCTTGCGCACACTTTCTCTCCCAAGGGAGGTCGTGACCCCGCTGCACGCACTGGGAGCGCGCTGCGGTCGTTTATCGGCAGGGCCGAGACAGCAGCAGGCTGACCATGTTGGTCGGCGGCAGGCAGCTCCGGCCTGACAACCAGCCGGACGGTCTATGTTTTAAGTTGTGTTCGCCGAGCCAGTTACGGCAGCGGTTCGCGATGGAATGGACGCCCGGGTAGCGCCATCTCTCTTCCCCAGGGGATGGGCTCGCGACGGCAACAAGATACCCCCTCGGGGTAGGCTTGTCAAGCTCCCAACGAGAGCGGAGGAGGATGTGGCAGCACTACGTTATGCCCTGGTGCTAATCGCAGGGATGCTCGCCGGAAACCGGGTGGTGGAAGCGATTCGCGCCTGGCGGGAGTGGCACAGCTGGCTGGGCAGCGATGCTTCCGGATCGGAGGCCTACCGGACTTTCTTCCTGGTCAATGCGACCGCCGCCCTGCTTTGCATAGGTTTGGCAGCTCTGCTCTGGCATCTGCTGCGGCCGAGGCGGCCATAGAACTCACAGGAGTCTCGCTGCAACGGCAAGGAGGAGCCGTGCTACTCAGCGACAAGGTGCTTCGGTGATGGCTCCGCGCCGGCCGGTGATCGGCGTTATGGGTGCCGGTGAGGCGAGCAGCAGAAGCCTTGCCTTCGCCCGGGAGCTCGGCACCCTCCTGGCTCAGCGCGGCTGGATTGTGCTGACCGGCGGACGGCCTGAAGGCGTCATGGCCGCCGCGTCTGCCGGGGCAAAGCAGGTTCCGGGCAGCTTGACACTTGGCATCCTGCCCGGCACCGCTGGAGAAACTGGTCCGGATGTAGATATCGCTGTCTTCACGGGAATGGGTGAGGCTCGGAACATGATCAACGTGTTGACCAGCGACGTCGTCATAGCATGTGGGGTGGAGGGGCCGGGCACGGTGTCCGAGGTGGCGCTGGCGCTCAAGGCTGAGAAGCCGGTCATTCTGCTGGGAGCCGGTGCTGCGGCCCGTGAACTGTTCGGAGGAATGCGGGGTCGATTGCTCACCGCCGCAACTGCTGCAGAGGCGGTGCAGCTCGTTGAAGGTCAGCTGAAGGTAGCATCCTGACTTAGCGGCCCAGACCTTTCTTCGCGGGAGCAGATCGATGTTCGTCTGTCAGTGGCATCTCGACATTTTCTATGGGAAGCAGGCGGATGCGGTTCGGGTGATGCGGGCGTGGGGTAAGGAGAAGTTCGCCAGCTCGGAGTTCAAACGGGCCAAAGGTACCAGACTCCTGGCTGGAATGGTTGGCCCGTCCGCATCTCACCTGGTCGACGAGTACTGGTTCGAGACTCTGGCCGATTTTGAGCTGGCCCTGGCGGGGATGTCGGCACCCCAGTTCCGGGGTCACTCGGATGCGCTGGCGCCGTTCGTGGTTCCCGGGTCGCAACACTGGGTGGTCTACCGAGTGCTCGAGCCCTCCTGACGCAGAGCTACCTCATAATCCCACGCCCAGTCCGAAGAGCACGGCCAGGGTGTGTGCCCGCTGGCCTTCAACTCCGTAGGCCGCGGCGTCATCCACACTCCTGAACGATGCATAGTAGTCCTTTAACAGACCCTGAAGGGTGAACCGCTCGCCCAGATTGGCCAGCAAGCCCACTCCTCCGGAAAAAGTGAGGTTAAAGGCACTTCCGGAAAAGAGCGGATTGTCTACTGAATAGTGGATGGCCCCGGCGCCCAGCTGAGCAAAGGCAGAGAGCGGGCTCGCGCTGGCCAGCTTCGTCTGGGCTCTCGCTCCGATGTCATAGAACCAGAGGCTGGCTCCCTCGACCGTCACCCTTCCCAAGACAGGAATTTCATCGAAGCTCCAGTTCGAGCTCGCGTGCAGCACGGAGCCGAGCACGCTCACGCCTTTCCAGACCCGAACCGAAAGCTCTCCTCCGTATCCATTGGCAGTCTGATTGGAGAACGTGATTCCAGCCGGCGCGGTGAAATAGTCACCAAAAGCAAGGCGGCCGGCACTGGGAGTAACGGTTACCAGCGGTGGAGTCGAGGTAGACTGGGACGCAACTCCGCTCAGCGGAGTCAGCAGCAGCAGCAGCAGCGATGGAACCCGACGTGACACCTTAGCCTCGACAAGTGAATGCTCATGTACCCTAGCACTGGGCAGCAACAGTCGAGGTGAGGTCGGTCACGGGGCGACTACATAGGCCTCCATGGCGAAATATTCGGCCAGGCCCAGTCGGTCGAGCTCCGCCGCAGTGTTCTTGTTGCGGGCTTCGACCCTTTGCCAAAACTCCCGTTCGTCCGGACCGGGAAATGGTGCGGTGTCCTTCTGGGATTGATGCTTGAAGATCGCCTGAATCTTGAGCCGCAGCTCCTCCTGAGAGAGTGGTACCAGCCAGGTTGCTTCGGTGACCGACCACTCCTGCCAGGCTCCGCGGTAAAGCCACACCTCGGGACGTTTACCGCCAGCCTGGACGTAAAGCTCCAGTGCGCGCTCGACCGCCTCTTTGCAGAGCCGGTGGGTTCCGTGCGGGTCGGAGAGATCTCCGGCCACGAAGACCAGCTCGGGCCGAGTCTCCTCCAGCAGGTTCTGCACGATGGCGATGTCTTCGGGACCAATCGGATCCTTCTTGACCTTGCCGGTCTGATAAAAGGGCAGGTCCAGGAACCGGGCTGCCTGATCCTCCAGCCCGAGGGTGCGGATGCCGGCTACCGCCTCCGACTCTCGAATCAAGCGTTTGGCGTCCTGCACCTCGGGAATGTCCACATCGCCCGGGCGCTTCCGCGCTAGAAACTCGGCGATCCGGCCTTCCAGCTCCAAAGCGGCCGCCTCGGGCAGGTGCCGCTCACCGGCCAGACGCCGGATAAAGTCCAGGTGGCGCCGAACGTCGTGGTCGAACACCGCCAGATTGCCACTGGTCATGTAGGCCACGGTCAGCTGGTTTCCATTGACGGCAAGCTTGTGAAGAATGCCGCCCATGGAGATCACATCGTCGTCGGGGTGGGGAGAAAAACAGATGATTCTGCTGTTGCGCGGCAGCTTGGAACGCCCCCGGATCTTGGCTCCGAGGGCATTGAATACCTCCCCGTTCAAGGCCCCGGGCGAGCCGTACCGCGCCACCAGAGACGACAGATGGTGCTCGGCGTAATCGCGCTGCGTCAGCTTCAGGATGGCCTTTCCGGTCTGATGCGACAGCCACACAACCGCCCGGACGACCCTGGCCGGCGTCCATTCCGCCGGGCCCAGCAGCCAGGGTGTTGCCACCCGGGTGAGCTCGGCCGCCGCCGCGCGATCGAGGTAGCAGGTGGTATTTCCGTGATTCTGAAGAAACGTGGCGGCCACCTCGTGATCTACCTCTCCCTCCACGGCCCGGCGCACGATTGCGGCCTTGTGCTCTCCGGTGGCAAGAATCAAAATCTCCCGTGCTTCGAAGATGGTCTCGACGCCCATGGTCAGGGCTTCTCGAGGCACGTTCTCCTCGCCGAAGAAATCGGCTGCGGTGTCTTTCCGGGTAACCAGGTCCAGGGTCACCAGCCTGGTCCGGCTCTCCGCACCGGAGCCGGGCTCATTGAAGCCGATGTGACCGGTCCGCCCGATCCCCAGAAGCTGCAGGTCGATGCCTCCGGCCGCCCGGATCTTCTCTTCGTAGCAACGGCATTCATCTTCTACAGCGTCCCGCGGCACGTTGCCCCGCGGCAGATGGACGTTCCGGGGCAGGATATCGAGGTGGGCGAAAAGATTTTCCCACATGAACCGGTGATAGGAATGGATGCTCCCCGGGTCCATGGGGTAGTACTCATCCAGGTTGAAGGTGACGACATTCGCAAAGCTCAAACCTTCCTGCTGGTGCATTCGAATGAGCTCGCGGTAGACTCCTATGGGGGTAGATCCGGTCGCCAGTCCCAGAACGGTGCCGGCTCCCGCCCGGCGCCGGGCCTGAATAAGATCGGCAATCCGGCGGGCGACGAGCAGCCCGACCTCATCGTGATCGTCTACGATGACGGTGCGGATGCGCTCGCGGGCGGTTCCTGGCTCCGGACGGGGTGAGGTCATCCTTTGAAGTATCGCCAGAGGATCGGTCGAGCCTTAGCCCCGCCGTTCCCCTGGTGACGGTTGAAGCGTAAAATGAACCTGCCATGATCAGTGAGGCCTAGTGGAACCGGAGCCGAATCTGCACACCGCGGAAGACGCGTCACCCCGAGAGCTGTGGCGGGCCAGCTGGAAGCTGCTTCTGATGCTGGTGGCGCTGGCCCTCCTGGTGGTACCCCTGCTGCGTGAGCTTCCGCTGGGGCATGGAAGCCGAACCGGGCTGCTGGCCTGGATGCTGGTGGCCCTGGCCCTCTACTGGCTCTACGCGGGGATGGGGTACCGGCCGCTTCTGCTGCTGCAGCTGCTCCTGTTCTCCGGTGCAGCCGCGTTCCTGACCGCCAGGGTTCTGCTCGGGGTCATGGACGTGAGCGAGTTGGGCCTGCTTCGAGCGGTAGCGCGGGGCCTGATTCTGATCGGCGCAGGCCTGGCCGGAGCCAACCTGCTGGCCATGCTGCTCCTTCTCTGGCGCAGGTCTCGGGGGGCCGCTCCGGTATCGGACCACCGGGCCTGAGAACGCCGGCGGAGCCGGTTCGCCATGCTGGGTGACGCCCCTCTGGAATACCGGCGCGACGGCCTGGTCATCACCACCGACCGGCGGCGCATCGATCCCGACGCCGTACTGGAACTGCTCAGAACCACTTTCTGGGCGCGGGAGATGAAGGGCGAGGTCCTGGCTCGCGCCATTCAAAACTCGGTCTGCTTTGCCCTCCTGGACGGAACGAACCTGGCCGGATTCGGCAGGGCCGTGTCGGACCTGGCGACGTACGCCTACTGGACCGACGTGGTAATCTTGTCCAGCTACCGAGGCCGCGGCCTGGGCCGCTGGCTCTCCGACTGCATGCTGGCTCACCCGGATCTTCAGGGTCTTCGTCGGGTTGCCTTGCTGACCCGGGATGCCGCGGAGTTGTACAGGGGGATCGGGTTCACGGAAGGGCCGGGTCCGCTGATATACATGGAGCGCCGGCCGTGAGCGGCTTCCCAATTCGCCGAGGCTACGATGCCGGCATATGTCGTGGTAGACATCACGGTGCAGGACCGAGACGACTACGAGCGGTACAAGGGTCCGGCCGCAGCGGCGGTGGCCGCCTACGGCGGCCGCTATCTGGTGCGCGGGGGCAATGTACAGGTACTGGAGGGTTCCTGGCTGCCGTCCAGGTTCGTGATCCTGGAGTTCCCGACGGCTGAGGCGGGACGGGCCTGGTGGGCGTCATCGGAGTACGCCCCGGCCAAGGCTTTGCGGCAGACCTGTGCCGATACCAATATGATTCTGGTAGAAGGAATCAGTCCCTGAGCCGTCGCCATTATTCGGAGGCATGATGTCCAAGCGTGAGGACGCCAGGATCGCCCGGCTGGCCAAGAAGAACGCGGAAAAGGTGGTGCCGCCCAAGCGCGACCGCGCTGTTCAGTTCGATCCCACTCTCCGGCAGCGCCCGGCCGAGGAGGAGCCGGAGACCGAGCGCCTGTTCAAGGAAATGAAGCGCCGGGAATTTTGAGCGGCAGCATGGCCCGCCCCTCCTCGCGGCCCAAGATCGCAGCAATCGTCGTTTCCCTCCTCCTGCTTGCCGGGGCCCTCCTTCTGATCGGTACCGCGATTCACCACATCGCTCCCCAGGCGAGGGGCATCCTCGCGCCCAGGGGAGAGACCTCCATCAGCCAGAGCGTGGTGGTCGAGCAAATGCGAGCAGTCGCCAAACTGGTCTCGAGCGAAACCGGTGTGAGGGACGTCGTGGTGTACCAGAACCGGCGGCTGGGGTCCACCAAGCGCTCTCTCGTGGTGGTGACCGGCAAGGTGCTCGCGGGAATTGACCTGGACCAGGGTACCCAGATCGATATCGATCATGAAACCCATCAGGTGCGTATCGGCTTGCCTCGGGCCCGCGTCCTTGGGGTAGAGATCACCCAGCTTCGCACCTACGATGAGCGCAATGGGCTGTGGAATCCCTTCCGTCCGGAGGACCGGGATACCATCTATCAGTTGGCCCGGGACCAGCTGACTCACTCGGCGGCCGAGCTGGGAGTGACCGCACACGCTGAGGAGAGTGCCCGGCGGATGTTGAGCGCGTTGATCCACCCCGAGGGATATACGGTGCAGGTGACATTCGGCGGCAAACCTGCCGCCTCAGCTGGAAAGACTGCCGACTCGGGTAGCAACTGAGCACTGCGCCGGCCCGGCGGAATGGGGAGTCATGGAACAGGTAACCGTAGAGTTTCAGGGCAAACAGATCACAGCCACCCTCAATCGGGGAGAGACGCTCTCGGGAGAGGTGCTGGGCCGGGCCGAGCCGCCGATGTGGTATGTCACGATTTCGGGTACCGCTTTGACGAAGCTTCCTGCCTCGCCCTCCGACAGCGAAGGCGAGGTGCAACGGAAGGTGCTCGCCTGGCTGGAAGCTCATCCCGACATGCTCGATCGCGATCAAATCGTGCTCGGCGGAGGCTGAACCCGATTAGATTACGGCCGCCCGGCCCTTCAGCCTGGCCTGGTGGCTCAGAGACACGCGAGGGGCCATCCGCATTGCGCCACGTTTCTACCCGACGAGCGTTCTCTTGAGCAGCCACAAGGTCGAGCAGCGACGACTCTACCATCGCGGTCGTGAATTTCACTTCGTCTCCTATGATGCGCAGATTGCCAATGAGCGACGGGGTCAAGCTGCGGTCCCGCCGATGTGGTATCTGATGATCGAAGGAAAGCGTCGTCCGGTCCTGCCCCACACCCCGGGTCAGGAGCTGGTCGAGCTCGACGATGCCCTGCTCAAGTGGGTCGATGAGCAGGTCTATGGCCTGGTCCCGGTAGCCTCCTCCCGACAGCGACTCAAGTCCTAGAATCGATGGCTCCTGCCTTCGATCCGCTCGATCCCCGCAGCGCGGAGTTCTGGCTCCGGCTCGGCACGGCCGTTCTGTGCGGCGGCATCATTGGACTCGAGCGGCAATTACGAGGGAAGGCGGCGGGCATCCGAACCAGCATTCTCATCTGCCTGGGCACCCAGCTCTTCGTTGCACTGGGGGCGTCGTTTCGCGACGATCAACGGATGGATCCCACCCGAGTCCTGTCCTATGTGGTCAGCGGTATTGGCTTTCTCGGTGGTGGAGTGATCTTGGCGCGGGAGGGCGCCATTGTTGGGGTGACGTCCGCCGCTGTCATCTGGGTCCTGGCCGCGCTCGGGGCAGCGATCGGTCTGGGCTTCCTGCTCCCCGCCTTGGTACTCACGCTGGTCACGGTGGGTCTCCTCATCGGGGTCGAGCTCCTGGAGTCGATCTTTCGCCGGCTGCGTGAGGGCGCAACCGAACGAGAGCTGGAGCGGATAGACCTGAACGAATGAAACCCAATGAGTGAGCCGGCGGGTTTGCTGGGAGCTGCCGTGGCTGCGGTGATGGAGCGAGATCTCGCGGCGCTGCAGCGGGAGGTCGAGGCTTACTCCGACGAGGCTGATCTGTGGCGCGTGGTTCCCGGCCTTCCCAACTCCGCTGGAACCCTGGCTCTGCATCTCGCGGGGAACCTGCAGCATTACATCGGACGATATTTTGCCGACACCGGCTACGTTCGTGATCGTCCGTCCGAGTTCTCCCGGCGCAATGTGCCCCGGGCCGAGCTGCTCCGCGAAATCGACGCCGCCCGGGAGGCGGTCAGGTCCGGTCTCTCCCGGCTTACGCCAGCACTCCTCCAGGAAGACTATCCCGAGCCGATTGCCGGAATGACGGTCGCCACTGGCGAGTATCTGGTGCATCTGGCCACTCATCTGACGTACCACCTGGGTCAGATCGACTATCATCGGCGAGTGGTAACCGGCAATTCCGCCGGCGTAGGCGCGGTTGGCCCGGCCGTGCTGAAATCCGCTCGAGCCGCGGGTCAATCGGCATGAAAAAAGTAAAGCGCGAGGTCATGTGGCTGGTGATCGCCGTGCTTCTGGTCGACGCCGTCTTCGTGGCCCTCTATTTCCTGGGAGGCCTGCGCACGGCATCAGACTCGGGCAAGATCGTGTTCACTGCACTGTGGACCCTGGTGACTCTGGCTGTCGTGATCCGTGGACTCGCGCGGGTCCGAAGTGTTCGGTTCCGCCAAACCTCTTGAAGTATCCTGCACTTTTGAGGCAGCTCTGATCCGGCCGGGTCAGCCGGCGCCCCTCGGCGCCACCTGGGACGGCGAGGGGACCAACTTTGCCCTCTTCTCCGAGAACGGACATCGGGTCGAGCTCTGCCTTTTCAACCATCCCGATGACGCGGTTGAATTCGAGCGGGTCGAGCTGAAAGAACGGGACGATCAGGTCTGGCACGCCTATCTGCTGGATGTGCGGCCCGGCCAGGCCTACGGCTATCGGGTCCATGGTCCACACGCCCCCACCGAAGGTCAGCGCTTCAATCCGGCCAAGCTGCTCCTCGATCCCTACGCCAAAGCCATCAGTGGCACCATCCAGTGGAGTGATGCCCTCTCGGGTTATCCGGTCCGGAGCGATGATCCCGGTCGCGATCTCGCGCTCGATTCGCAAGACAGCGCCGGAGCCATCGCCAAGTCCCTTGTGGTCGAATCGGCCTTCCCCTGGGGAGATGACCAGCTTCTCCGCACCCCCTGGAACCGGACGGTGATCTACGAATGCCACGTCAAGGGAATGACCATCCTGCACCCGGACGTGCCCGAGCCTCTTCGGGGGACGTATCTGGGCCTGGCCACCGATCCGGTGATCGATCACTTGAAAAGCCTGGGGGCGACAGCCATCGAGCTGCTGCCGATCCATCACATGGTGACGGAGCGGCGGCTGGCCGAGCAGGGACTCACCAATTACTGGGGCTACAGCAGCATCGGATACTTTGCCCCGGACATTCGTTATGCCACCACTGGCGACCTGGGGGGCCACCAGGTTTCGGAGTTCAAGACCATGGTCAAGCGGCTTCATGCCGCGGGGCTCGAGGTGATTCTGGACGTGGTTTACAACCACACCGCCGAAGGCAATCACCTGGGGCCAACATTGTCGTTCCGCGGAATAGATAACTCGGCCTACTATCGCCTCAATCCGGAAAATCCGCGACTCTATGTCGACTACACCGGGTGTGGCAACACCGTTGATTTGCGCCATCGGCGGACCATGCAGCTGGTGATGGACAGCCTGCGATACTGGATCACCGAGATGCATGTCGATGGGTTCCGCTTCGACATCGCTCCCGTCCTGGCTCGGGATGACAACGGGGTCAACCTGGCGGGTGAGTTCATGACAGCCGTGCGGCAGGATCCCGTTGTGTCCAGCGTCAAACTCATTGCAGAACCGTGGGACCTCGGACCTGAAGGCTATCAGACCGGGCGGTTTCCGCGAGGGTGGAGTGAGTGGAATGACAAATATCGGAACACGGTCCGGAGCTTCTGGCGGGGCGACCAGGGTCAGCTGGGTGAGCTGGCCACCCGGCTGACGGGCAGTCGAGACCTATACCAGAGTGCGGACCGGACACCGCAGGCGAGCGTCAACTTCGTCACTTGTCATGATGGTTTTACCCTGCACGATCTGGTCAGCTATGAGACCAAGCACAATCTTGCCAACGGCGAAGAGAACCGTGATGGGTCCGACCATAATCTCAGCCGCAACTGGGGTGTTGAGGGGCCAACGGATGCGGCTCGTACGGTGCACATGCGGGAGCGCATGAAGCGCAACTTTCTCGCGACGCTGGCTTTCTCTCATGGTGTGCCCATGCTCTCCCATGGGGACGAAATGGGTCGCACCCAACTGGGGAATAACAACGCCTATTGTCACGACTCACCCCTCACCTGGGTGGACTGGAACCTGACGCAGGATCAGCAGGACGTGCTCCAGTTCACCCGTCGGGTGTTCGGGCTCCGGGCGGCTATTCCGCTGCTGCGCCGGACCTCTTTCTTTTCTTCCCAGCCGGCGGAGTCCGGAGTCAAAGAGATTGCCTGGCTGACCGCCGAGGGAAGCGAGATGGAAGAGGCCCATTGGCGAGATCCAGCCAACCACTCGCTCGGGATGCTGCTCCGGTCGGATGCAACCGGCGCTGACCACACTTCCCGCGGCCGTGGACGAGAGGAAACCTGGTTGCTGCTGTTGAACGGCGGGGGGCGCTCCTGTCGGTTTACGCTTCCCACCCTGAACAGTTTGGGCGAGTGGATCGAGGTCTTGAATACCGCCCGCCCCGTCTCGGCTGCTCCGCAGAAGGGCGGCATCCCTCTGAGCCCCCGATCCCTGGTACTCTTGCGTCTGCTGGGCGAGTACGGCGGCTAGTGGCCGAGCTGCTCCCCCCGTAAAGCACGCTGGACCTGCTCGGGAAAATTCCGTACATCAATCGGCTTGGTGATGTACCCGTCGAACCCCGCCTGAAGCGCGCGTTCCCGGTCTCCAGTCATGGCGTGTGCCGTCAGAGCCAGCACCCGCATGGTTCCCACCGGCGAGCTGCGGATCTCGCGGAGCAGGGCAAAACCGTCTTTGCCGGGCAGCTGAATGTCCATGAGCACCAGATCAAAGTTTCCCTGCTCGATCGTGTCCAGCAGCCCCTCTCCTCCGGGAAGCCCAACCACTTCGTGACCCTTGAGGGTCAGCAGGGTACGGAAGAGCTTCATGTTGTCGGGGCTGTCTTCCACGACCAGGATCTTCGGCACGCGAGATTCCGTTTGAGAATCGGACGCCTTATCAGTACAATCGTGGCTGTTCCCGGGCAATAACGTCGCTTCACCTGAGCACACTCTAACAACCCGTGCACCCATCGTCGCTGGCGGTCATCGGCCTAGGCGCTATTGGAGGCTCCCTGGCGTGGCAAGCCCGCCTGGCGGGTGTAGATCGCGTGGTTGGGTATTCGCCGCTGCCTGCAGAGGGCATTCAGGCGCTGCAAGCCGGTGCCATCACCGAGCTGGCGGACACCCCGCTTCACGCTGCACGGGAAGCGGAGATCGTGGTGCTGGCGGTGCCGCCTCAGGCAACCCTGGACCTGATTGGATCGCTGGCTTCGGTTCTGGATTCCGGAGCCGTGCTGACTGATGTGTGTAGCGTCAAGGAACCGATCATCCGGCACGCCGTGGCCTCCGGCTTGGGCGACCGCTTCGCTGGAGGTCATCCACTCGCCGGGACCCACCTGACCGGCTTTGTGTCCGCAAGTGCCGAGCGTCTTCGGGGGTGCGTCGTGTACATCTGCGAGACCGGTACATCTGTGGGCCATCGCGCCGCGGCCGCGGTTGCCAGCTTCTGGAAGCATACCCTTGATGCGTCACCGGTATTGATTGACGCCGCGGCGCATGACCGACAGCTGGCCTGGACCAGTCACCTGCCACAGGCTGTCGCGTACGCCCTGGCCAAGGTGCTCGCCGAACAGGGACTGGCGGGAGTGTCATTCGGGAGCGGGGCCAAGGACACGACCCGGCTGGCCGCCAGCAATCCCGAGATGTGGGTGGATATTCTGCTGCTGAATCGTTCGGCGGTGGTCGAGGCCCTGGAACAAACCCGGGCCCGGCTGCAAGAGCTACAGCAGCTTCTTTCGGCCGAAGATCGCGAGGCTCTTCTGCAGTTCTGCGAGACTGCCCGGGGCTTTCGGCTGGGTATCGACCGGTGAGGGTGGCCGGCAATGTCCGGGTACCTGGAGACAAGAGCATCACGCACCGAGTCCTGCTGCTGGCAGCATTGGCGCCGGGCTCGAGCCGAATTCGGGGCGCGCTCACCTCGCTGGATGCCCGCTCGACCGCTCGGATCTTGCGACAGCTCGGCGCACGGGTATCTCCTCTCCGGGACGGCGCAGTGACGCAGGTGGACGGTCGCGGCCGGCTCGGCCGGCCGGATGGAACCCTCGACTGCGGCAACTCGGGAACAACCACTCGCCTGACCCTGGGAGTTCTGGCTGGGCACGATTTTGCCGCTACCCTGACGGGCGACCGGTCGCTTCGGCGCAGGCCCATGCGTCGAGTGACAACTCCGCTGGGAGCCATGGGCGCCCGCTTTACCGAGCACAACGGGGATGGGTTGCCGCTGACCATCCATGGCGGCCCGCTCACACCCCTGCGCTACCAGCTTCCGGTCTCCAGTGCGCAGATCAAGAGTGCCCTCCTGCTCGCCGGAGTGACTGGTAACGTCGAGGTCAGCCTGCGTGAGCCGAACGGCCGCTCCCGCGATCACACCGAACGGCTGCTCCGGGCCTTCGGCTACGACCTCACCGAGATTGACGGCTGGATCACTTCCAAACCGACCGGCAGGATCGAGCCGTTCACCATCGAGGTGCCGGGCGATCCTTCATCGGCGGCCTTTCTAGTCGGCGCCGCTCTGCTGGCTGAGAGCGGGCTCCTGCGCATATCGGGAGTGGGGCTGAATCCCACCCGCACCGGCTTCCTTCAGGTGCTGGCTCGCATGGGCGGCCAAGTACGCATCGAAAATCAACGTGACGAGCACGGAGAGCCGGTGGGAGATCTGGTGGTGCAGCCCGCGTCTTTGAGGGGAACAGAAGTCACGGCCGAAGAGATTCCCGGCCTGATCGATGAAATCCCCTTGCTCGCGGTTGTCGCCTCCCGGGCGGGAGGCACCACCACATTTCGGCAAGTGGGCGAGCTCCGGGTAAAGGAAAGCGACCGACTCGGACTGCTGGCGGAGAACCTCAGAGCTGTGGGCGCCCCAGCCGAGGTCCAGGGCGATGATTTGCTGGTCGAGGGCGGTGAGCAGCCACCGGCGGGGTCGGTACGAACCGCGGCAGATCACCGTCTGGCCATGGCCTTCGCCGTGCTCGGCACGGTGCCGGGAGCGCGGGTGGAGATCGACGACCTCGCCTGCGCCGCGGTGAGCTTCCCCGGCTTCCCCCAGACCCTCAGCCGGCTCTCGGGGGCAGGTACCCGGTGAGCGGAGGAGTGATCGCAATCGACGGGCCCTCGGCCTCGGGAAAGAGCAGTACCGCACGCGCGGTGGCCGAAGCGTTGGGATTTGCCCATCTGGACTCGGGCTCACTCTACCGGGGAGTAACCCTGGTCGCGCTGCGCGAAGGCTTGCGAGGCCGGTCGGGAGTCGCCACGCTGGCAGGCCTCACCCCCGAGCGAATTCTGCGTGCGGCCGAAGATCGCGGTCTGATGCTGCAGTCGGACGGGGTGGGGTTCTCCGCATACTTAGAGGGGGAGCCGGCCGAAGAGGCACTCCGGAGCTCCGAGGTTACCACCCATGTCTCGGCTATCGCCGCGATGCCGGTGGTGCGGGAGTGGGTAAACTCCCGGCTCCGGGCCATGGTTCGAGCCGGCCAGAACGTGGTCGTCGATGGGCGGGACATCGGGACCGTGGTCTTTCCCGATGCCGATCTCAAGATTTTCCTCACCGCCTCACCCGAGGCGCGAGCGGGGCGGCGGATCAGTCAGCGAGGAATGGCGGTCGAACCGGGTCATCTGGATGCCGAGACGGCTGCTCTGGCTGCCCGAGACCACGCCGACTCCACCCGTGAGGTGGCTCCGCTGCGTCCCGCGCCCGATGCCGTGCACCTCGATACCACCAGCATGGACTTCGCCGACCAGGTTCGCTTTATCGTGGACCGAGCCAGGCCCCTGTTCTCGGGCCGTTAATTCGGGTAACCGCGCCCAACCGCTTGATAGATCTTGCGTTGTGGCCCAGTCGCCACTATCCTTCTGGGCTCCCGACGGTAAGCACTCCTGCTGCCGGCGGTTCGACTTTTGCCCGGGGCGTGGTTGCCCGGCCAGACTAAAGGACCCAGCCTTTCGCATGCTCGACCAACTTCATCCTTCAAGCGACCAGTTCACCTCTCCCACCGGCCTCCGGGTTCGCCAGGACCTCTACGACGAAGACTACAGCGACGAAGACTACGAGCAGATGCTCTCGATGTACGAGGGCACCATGGCCCAGATCGTCGAAGGCGAAATCGTCAAGTCGAAGGTTCTGCGGGTCACGGACAATGCGGTAATACTCGACGTCGGCTTCAAGTCCGAAGGCTCCGTTCCCCTGGACGAGTTCAAGGACCCTCACACGCTCAAAGAGGGCGACGAGGTCGAGGTCTTCCTCGAGCACCTCGAGGACCAGGAAGGTGCCGTCGTCCTGTCCAAGAAGAAGGCCGACTTCATGCGGGTCTGGGAAAAGATCCGTGTGGCCCACGAGGGCGATCAGCCGGTCGAGGGAACCCTGGTCAAGAAGATCAAGGGTGGAGTGGTGGTAAACCTGATGGGGGTGGACGCCTTTCTGCCGGGCAGCCAGATCGCGCTTCGCCGGGTGCCTAATATCGACGAGCTGCTGGGCCAGACCTACGAGTTCAAGATCATCAAGCTGAACAAGCGGCGGCGGAACATCGTGGTCAGCCGCCGGGTCATTCTCGAGAACGAGCGAGCGCACAAACGCGAGCACCTGATGAAGGAGCTTGCGGTAGGCCAGGTCCGGAAGGGCGTGGTGAAGAACATTACCGATTTCGGCGCCTTCATCGACCTCGGCGGCGTCGACGGCTTGCTGCACATTACCGACATGTCCTACGGCCGGGTGTCGCATCCCACCGAGATGGTCGCCATCGGGAAGGAAGTCGAGGTCAAGATCCTCGACATCGACTGGCAGCGGGAGCGGATCAGCCTGGGCATGAAGCAGCTGCAGTCCTATCCCTGGCAGAACGTCGCCGCCAAATACCCGGTGGGCACCAGGGTTCAGGGCAAGGTCGTCTCGATTACGAATTACGGCGCCTTCGTCGAGATCGAGCCCGGCATCGAGGGCCTGGTCCACATCTCCGAGATGAGCTGGACCCGCAACGTGCGCCACCCGTCCAAGATCGTCAGCATCGG
>DASUVR010000422.1:0-2120 GCA_036378855.1 Gemmatimonadales bacterium
GTATGGCGTGGATCAGAGCAACCCGGCGGCGCTGCTCCACCTCGGGCAGCGTCATGCCGGTGAGAAACCCCAGATAGCTGGGCACCAGGGGAAGCACGCAGGGAGACAGAAAGCTCAGAAGTCCCGCGGCAAAAGCGACCAGAAGTCCGAGGGCAGCAGGCTCGTTCACAAGGGACCCAGCTCGCGCTGCCGGCAGGAACGGCACACGCCGTAGATTTCCACCCGATGCCGCCGGTGTTGGAACCCTTGCTCGTCGGCAAGGACAGGGAGCATCCGCTCGAGACGCTCATTGGCGAACTCCACCAGCGTGCCGCACTGCTCGCAGATCAGATGTTCGTGGTCGGCCTGGGCAGTCCTGGGCTCGAAGCGCTGGAAGCCTTCACCGAACTCATGTGCCCGGACCAGTCCACTCTCGACCAGGAGATCGAGGGTGCGGTACACGGTGGCGAGGCCGACCCGCTCGCCGCGCTCAGTGAGCTGGCGCCGGATACCTTCTACCGAGAGATGATCGTGAGAATGAAAGACGATCTGAGCCACCAGATCCCGCTGGCGGGTGATCGGCTGGTGGTGCTCCCGAAGGTGACGGCGGAACCGTTCGAGAAGGGCCGCTCCGTCTGCCTTATCCAGACGAGCCATGGTGAGCAGCGCCGGAAACGGCGCTGGCGGAGAACCAGGACTCGGGAGCTACCGCGATCGGCGGGTGTTCGTCGTCCAGCCGGGCCTGAGCCTCTTGCAGCACTCGAGCCAATGCCTCGAGCGGTCCGGTGCCGACTTCGAGAATGGTAGACTCGAACTTGCCCCGCTCCTTGCCCTTGATCGCCAGAACGTAGCCGGCCGTATAGATCCGGCGACGCTGTCCATCCACCCGGGACAGCACGGCCGTGCCCCACTCCCGGGTGTCCCGGCGGACCGGGGCGAAGATCCAGACGCCGTCGACTTCCTCAGCTGGAAGGACCTGCGACACCGCCTCCGCCAGGCGCTCCCACCCCGATGTGGCCGAAGTCAGGCCTTTAGCGGTCATGCTGCGCCTTGCTCCCAGCGCTCGGTGTAAAACCGGAACACGTGCATGAAGTCCTGGGCATTCGTGACCACACCGTAGGCCTGGTGGGTTCCGCGGTCCCGCAGCTTGTTGACCACGAATTCGGTTTGATCGACGCAGATGGTCATCAACGGCAGTGGCACGCCGTCGCAGAGATAAAAAGCGGGCAGCATGTTCCCGACGGCAATGGCATGGAGGGCCGTGGCCACGAAGATTGCCCCCGTAGCCTTGACCGTGTGCTCCCGCATGGCATCCTGCGCCGCGAGACTGTCGCTATACACGCCCGGGAGAGGCCCGTCGTCTCGAATGGAGCCGGCGAGCACATAAGGAATCCGCTTGGTTACCAAGGCGTGCATGATCCCGCTTTTAATAAGACCGGTCTCCACCGCCCGCTCGATGGACCCCGCCGCGCGCACCCGGTTGATGGCGCGCATATGCAGTCCATGGCCGCCTTCCGTCGGCTGGCCCGTGTTGCTCATTCCCAGGGTGGTCCCAAAGATAGCGGCCTCGATGTCGTGCACGGCAACGGCGTTCCCGGCCAGCACCGCCTGAACGTAGCCGTTCCGGATGAACCACTCGAAGTCGGCTCGGGCTCGTGAGTGCACCAGGGCCGGACCGACGACCCATACCAGATAGCCGCTCCGCCGCTTCTCCTCCCCTATTCTCGCCGCCAAGTCCTCATAATTGACCGGGCGCTCCCGGCTCACCTCGGTGGCCATGAAGCGAAACTCGTTGGCCCCATGTCCCCCACCGAGAAAACCCTGGGCGTGGACTACAATGCCCTCGGTGCCATCCTCCGCCTCACCCATGGCGATCAGCTCACCCCGCTTGAGCCGCCGGGGTTCGATGGTCTCCAGCCCCCCACTGCGTTTCACCACCACGCAATCCATACGGGGTCGGGTCGGAGCAAGCCAGGTTCCGTTTACCCGGATGTAGGTCGGCAGGTTCGACGTGGAGAAGAAGCCTTCCGGCAACACGCCGTCGGCCGGAAGGGGCGCAAATCGCGCGTCCGGCGCTCCGGCGAACGGCGCTTGACTGAAATCCGGCATTGTTCCGGGATCAGGAGGCACGGGCATAGGCC
>DASUVR010000423.1:0-2483 GCA_036378855.1 Gemmatimonadales bacterium
CGCGTGCACCGCTCATCGCCCCTGCCATTGCCGCGGTCGAGTCGGTATCACCCCCAACGGCGATGGCCGTGCACACGGTTTCCCAGTAGTCGTCCGGTGAGCGAAGGAAGGAGTACAAGCTCCAGATGACGCTGGGTACGACGAAGGCCGATACACCCTGCCTGTTGGGATATGCGGGATCGAGGTTGGTCTGGTGCAGCTGCCCGGCTGCTTCCGCCGGTGAGAGCGAAGTCCACTCGGCGGAGCTCCGCAGGGCTCGAGCAAACGCTATGTCATCCTGCTCCACCGCGGCCGCGATCTCGTCGAGGAATTGGCCGGGGACGAGCGGGCCCTCCCGAACGGCGATCGACACGCCCAGCGCAATCGCTACCGCCCCGCCACCGCAGCGAGCATCCAGATGGGTGATCCGGCTCTGCTCCCGAGCCACCCGGGCGATGGTAGCGCTATCCGAAAACAGGAGGCCCAGAGGCCCCGCGCGAATGGCGCTGCCGTTGCCGGCGTAAGGCGCGGGAGTGCCGGCCCGGGACCAGTGGACTCCCTGATGGATTCGCAGGGCTGCCGACCGGGTACCCGATCCCGCTCCCACATCGCGGGCCTGGCCGAACAGCTGCGCTAGACGATGGGCGTATTTCTCGGGGTCCCAGACGCGGCGCTCCCGAAAGCTGAGCAGCAGCTCGCGAGCAAGCTGGGTGTCGTCGCTGTATTGGCCGAAGGGATAGTGAGGGGAGGACCGTTCGCCGGCCCGGCCGCGGCGGAGCCACTCATCGACGTACGACTGCGCGACCTCCGGAGCCTGGGCTTCGACCACAAACCCGAGCGCGTCGCCCAGCGCCTGACCGAGTAGACAGCCAGCGAGTTGGTCAGCGGTGCGGGCGGTCGGAGCCATTGCCGCCTTCTCCGCCTTCTCCGCCTTCTCCGCCTTTACCTATCACACCGGCACCACGTCACGTCCGCAGTGTTTGCACACCCGAGCGCGCGCCAGGATCTTCTCGGCGCAGTAGGGACATTCCCGCTCGACCCTGGAGCTGTCGGTCGGACTGGTTGGCGACGACGAGGCCGCTCCCCCCCGCCGCTCCTCGTTGGCCACAACCTGGCCCTGGATCTGGCGGCGGAATTCCAGCGGATCGGCTATCCGGGGAAAACCTTCGTCCGTTCCTCCGGTACCGGTGA
This sequence comes from Gemmatimonadales bacterium, assembly GCA_036378855.1. Taxonomy (GTDB): domain Bacteria; phylum Gemmatimonadota; class Gemmatimonadetes; order Gemmatimonadales; family GWC2-71-9; genus CAVVWJ01. Next base: position 1,171 of record DASUVR010000423.1, read on the forward strand.
TGGTGAGCGTACCGTAGCCCAGCATCCGGCCCATGATGCTCTGATCTACGGCCACTGCTTCGATCTTGCTCAGCAGCGTCTCATCAGACTCCCGCTCCACAAACCCCACCTTGCTCAGCAGCCGCTTGTTGGTGACCGCGTATTCCGTGCTGCTGTAGCGGATGAGAGGCGGAATGGCGAGCAGCAGTCCGATGCCGGCCAGGATTGCTCCGGCCCACCAGTAGGCTGGCTGATACATGTAGAGAACCACACCGAGTGCGACGCCGAGCAGGAGAACGAGTACCGAGCGGAGAAAAATCGTCCAGTGCAGCCGGGCCCGGTACACGATACGTTCGCCGTCGAGCAGATGGTCGTCGAGGTAGCTCATGGGATTCCAAAATAGAGGAATTCACCGGTTTTGGGACCGTTCCCCAGAAATTCGGTTGCATCCGCGCGCTGGATCGCCGCGTGCCATGTTCTGCTTGTCGCGGATGACTTCCGTGCTGCCGGTTTCGCTCCGGAATCGTCGCGGCCGCAGGTCGGGTTATCCCGTCGCAGTCCAGGATATTCTCGTTCGAGCTTCGGGTCCCCGATGCGTGGGCCGGGTTTCCGGATTTGCGCTCCAGGCCGACGCGTTCGCATTCTAGAGCTCAGCGTTCGCCTCCAGACTCCCGCGCTTACACGTCAGACTCACTCGTTCGAGCTGCAGAGTCGCGCTTTGCGGTCCGGGCTGTGGAAATGCACGCCTCAGGTTCCTCCGTTCGAGCTACACTTCTCGGCGCTCGGGTTACTCCTTCTGAATTTGCGCTCCGGATGGCGAATTTTGGGCTCGTGATTGCGGCGTGCGCGCTTTTGACGGTCGCGCCCGCACTTCGACTTCCGGCGTTTGCAATTGGGGTTGCTACGCTTGCACTACGGATTCCCTATTCGCATTTCCAGATGAGGGGTTCTTTGCCCGGATTCGGTGACAATCGGTGACAATAAAAGTGGGCGCCGTGCGCGCTGAAGGCGCCTGATTATCTGGCATAGCTGGAGCGGTCGGGCTCTGGTCCTGACTACAGGAGACAGCCGTGAACGCGAGCGCGAGCCCGGCGAGAGGTTTGCGTGCAGTTGGCGTCGGTGCATCACTCGATGAGTTGAGGTACCTCGTTCGGCATCATCGGGGAGACGAGTTTGCACTCTCGCCGATAAGGCCACTGCGGGTGCTGAAGTCCCACGAGTCGGATACAGGGATAGCTTCAGCGGAAAAGCAGGTGGCCCTGGTGCCGGGATGATGATGTGAGTGATGTCACTGAAATGCGGAAGAACTTTAGGCCACCATAGGTAAGTTGTTA
>DASUVR010000424.1:0-2033 GCA_036378855.1 Gemmatimonadales bacterium
CAAGAGGGTGTCTTAATGAGAACGAGGACCTACTGGCTTAGCCGACGGCCTCGGATCGCCTATCGAGCGGGGCTGTGAGTGTCGTTTCTCCGCACAAAGCCACGAATGAGGGCGATTCCCTCTCTGCCAGTCTGATTGTGAGTCATTGGGAGGTTGGAGATGGCCACGTCGGCTGGGTGGACGGTGGAGGAGAAGCGAGCCATTGTCGCTGAGTATGAGCAGGCGCCGCATGGGTTCAAGCAGCAGGTGCTGGATCGGTATGGGGTGGATCGTTCGCGGGTGTTGAGGTGGCAGGCTTCGAGGGATGCCGGGGTGTTGGAGGTGGGGTTTACGGTGCGCCATCCGCAAAAGACGCCGCGAACCGAGAGCGCGGAGATCGCTCGGCTGCGCCGCGAGAATGCTCGTTTGACCGCGGAGTTGGAGCGGGCTCGCCGCGATGTTGATGATCGACAGCGGGCGTTGGAGGCGTTGGGAAAAGCTACCGCGCTCTTGCAGGAACTGGTCTCGGCCAAGAGCGCGCCGGGCTCCTGGCCGCAGGGACCGTTGATCGGTTGAGGGTTGCGCTGGTGCCGGAATTGGCCCCGGCGCTGTCGCAGCGAGTGGCGTTGCGGCTGGTGGGGATCGCCCGTTCGAGTTGGTACTACGTTCAGCATCCCCGGGCCAGGGTTGCGGATCCGGTGCCCCATGATCAGCGGCGCAGTGATCATTGGCTGAGTGTGCACGATGAGTTGGTGATCGTGGCGTGGGTGAGCGCGGAGCAGTGGCTGGATACCTCGATCGGAGAGTTGTTCACCATCGCCTGGGACGCCGGGGTCTATGTGGCCTCCCGCCGCACCTGGTATCGAGTGGCCCGTCGCTACGCCCTCGCGGAGCGGCCGCCGCGGCGGCGGGCAGCCTATCCGCCGCGCGCGATCCCTGAGCTGGTCGCGACCGCACCGAACCAGGTGTGGAGCTGGGATATCACCAAGCTGCCCACCTGTTTTTGGCGCGAAACCTTTGAGTTCTATGTGGTGTTAGACCTGTTCTCCCGCTACGTGGTGGCCTATCGCGTCGAAGCCCGCGAATGCGAGGAGCTGGCCAAAGACATGTTCGCCGAGGCGTTCGCCCGACATCAGGTGAGGCCTCGGGTGGTGCATTCCGACCGCGGCGCATCGATGACCAGCAACACGGTGCAGCAGCTGTTCACCGCACTAGCGATCAGCCCGTCGCGGAGCCGGCCCCGGGTATCGAATGACAACCCGTTTTCGGAGGCATGGTTCAAGACCGCGAAATACCATCCCAGCTATCCCGAGGAATTCGCCAGCCTGCAGCAGGCACGAGCCTGGGCCGGGGAATTGATCGACTGGTACAACCATCAGCACCGCCATTGCGGCATCGCCTGGCACACCCCGGTCAGCGTCTTCGACGGCAGCTATCAGCGCATCACAAAACAGCGGCAAGCCGTTCTCGATGATCACTACAACCAGCATCCTGAGCGTTACACACGACCGCCCAAGGCGCCCGAGGTGCCCATCGAAGCCTGGATCAACGACCCGCGCCGGAGGAGTCAGACCCGCTGAATCAGGCCCTCACAGGCCTCACACTGCGGCCGTTCCTCCATTGCCGGCGAAATCCGCCGGCGCGCAGGCGCCGTCAAGATGCAGCCCCCAAACCGGAGGAACGATCTTGACGGCGCCGAGCACCGGCACATAACCCGAACCGGAGGAACGGCCGGCCCAACAGCCGCAATGGCTCCAAAGAGATTGACACGCTCCGGTGGTGGCCCTTTTTTGTTTCGTTCGTGGCTATGTGCGGAGAAACGGCACCTTGCCGAAGAGGTTTTCCAAGGTCAAGGCCACGAAGACAGTCCGCACCAACCAGTTCGCGAGCCGCTGGGCGCGGCATAAGTCGCGCGAAAGCTCACGCCATCGCCACCGCCGATTGGCATGAGACGCTTAGGGCTGCATGGCGATGTCGCCCTGGGGTGAGTTTCTGCGGGAATCGGTCGGATGCTTTGTCCGACCCCAGGGAAATCGCCGGATGCTTCGCCTCCG
>DASUVR010000425.1:0-2788 GCA_036378855.1 Gemmatimonadales bacterium
GGTCCCGCAGCGCCTCATCCGGAATAACGCTATAGGCCGCTACCCCATTCCCCAGCTTCTTGGCCAGCTCGTCCTCCGCCGCGCGGCGCATACCCACGTCCTTGCTGATGAAGACGGCAAGCACCTTCTTGAACTTCTGCGGCTGCATCGTGGGCTCTTTCCAGGAGTTCACCACCTCGGTGTTCGGCGCGCAGGCGCCGAGCAGGAGGCTGAGCGCGAGAGCAGATTGTGTTCGGGTGATTCGCATACTCTCTCCTGGTGATTGAAATCGAGTCGAATTAGGCGGAAGTCCGGTAACTGACGGTAGAGTCCCGCACACCGAGAAGAAACTGTTAGTTCTTACAGGAGTCTTTACCCGACTTCCAGCCACTGGTAGAACTGACAGTTTCGGCCGGGCCCGGCGGCTCCGCATAGTGTTTCACGTCCGTCACCCCAGGAGGCCGCATGAGGATGGCCCACCCAGCCTGGCTCGGCGCTCTCGCCCTGAGCTGCCTGCTCGGGCCTCGCCTGGCCCAGGCCCAGGCCGGCCAGTCCGGCAACGGATTGGACCAGATCGAGCTCACGCGGGCCAACATCCAGAATCGGCGGCAGGAAATCATTCAACAGATCATGGAGCTGACCCCGACCGAGAGCGAGAAGTTCTGGCCGGTGTACCGGGATTATCGCAACGAGATCGCCCGGGTGAGCGACCAGCGGGTAGAGCTGATCGAGAAGTTCGCCAAGCAGGCCACAACCATGTCCGACGAGCAGTCGGAGAAGCTGCTCCATCAGTGGTTCAGCCTGCGGGAGCAGCAGATCGGGGTGCAGAAGAAGTACGCGGGAAAGTTCCGCAAGCTGCTGCCGGGCGCCAAGGTGGTCCGCTTCTATCAGACCGAGAACCTGCTGGACACGATTGTCAGCGCCAACATTCAGGCTTCGATGCCCGTGGCGGGCGACCGTGTCTCGCAGTAAGCCGCATCGGCTGAGCGGCCCGGCGGAGTGATGCGGCACTCCCTACTCCTGGCTGCACTCTGGGCGATCTCTCCCGCTTCCCTCAGCTATGCGCAGGAGAAGACATCCGTCTTTCTCGACAGCCAGAGCGAGACAACGCAGAGCCGGGCGCTCACCCGGAGCCAGGCCCTGACCCAGAGCCAGGCCCTGACCCAGAGCTGGGCCACTCCGCTGGGCCAATATATCGCCTGTCCCGACTGCAATCCCCCGAAGCGGTTCTGGGCCGGTGCGTGGGAGCTGATGGCGGTGCAGTTCGTTCCCTGGGCATTCACCAAATGGGTGACCGAGGGTGAGTGGTCGAACATCTCGTTCCGCACCTGGGCCGATAACATCAAGTTTCCCTGGCAGTGGGACAACAACAAGTTCAATAACAACCAGTTCGCTCACCCCTACCACGGCAGCCTCTACTTCAACGCCGGCCGGGCCAACGGTTACAACTTCTGGGAATCTGCGCCCTGGGCCTTTGCCGGCAGTCTCATGTGGGAGCTTTTCGGCGAGGTCTGGGCCCCCTCCCCCAACGATCTGGCCAACACCACTCTGGGCGGAATCACCCTCGGTGAGATGCTGTTCCGGTTTTCGTCTCTCACCCTGAAGAACGAGGCGACGGGTTCCAACCGGGTCGTGCGCGAGATCGGCGCCGGATTGATCAACCCGGTTCGTGGATTCAACCGGCTGGTGCGGGGAGAAACCGGGCGCATCTCCGAGACGCCACCGGACTGGCGCCCCAGCCAGCTCCAGGCATCAATGGACGCGGGCTACCGGAGGTTCTCCACCTCCGCATCGCTGAACGACCCCGGGGCCCTCAACCAGTCGTTCGTCAATTTTTCGGTGTTTTACGGCGATCAGCTGAACGATCTGGGTAAGGAGCCATTCTCCTCCTTTCAGGTCTTCGGCACCCTGGCGAGTCACTCCGGCAACCAGAAGCCGCTCCAGGAGCTCCGGGTGCGGGGGAACCTGGCAGCCAAGCCTGTGGGGTCGGACGGAAGCAAGTTGCTCGCCGGGTTCATGACCTACGAGTACCTGGCCAATCCGGTCGTGGACTTTGGCGCACAGGGCTTTCAGGGAGGTCTTCTGGTCTCCCGGGCGAAGCCCGGCAAGTCCGTACAGCTCTATGGCGAGGCGATGGCTCGGGTGAACCCGATCGCGGCCATTCGGTCGGACTACTTCGTCACGGCCGAGGGGCGAGACTACGACTACGGAATCGGATTGGGCGGTCGGGTCGAAGGGCGAGCTCTCTGGCCCGGGAAGGCCACTGTCCGTTTCTCTGGTGGCTACATATGGCTGCCGGTGATCAGTGGCTTCCCCGGAAATCACCAGCTCTGGACCCTGAGCACCGAGGCGCGGGGTTACTACCGCGGCAAGTACGGAGCGGGACTGATGTACCAGAGACTGTGGAAGAACAGCAACTACACTTTCAATCCCGATGTGAAGCAGGACATGTCCGAGGTTCGTGTCTTCCTGTCCCTCGCCATCCCCAGATGGGAGCAGCAATGAGGAGCCGACGGTTGAGGAGTGGGCTGGCGGTATGTGGCCTGGCGCTGGTGCTGGGGTGCCAGGACTCCATCGTTCGGCTGCTCGGTCCGGAGAACAATCCGCAAACTGTCATCACGCCCGAGAAGTTCCAGTTCTCCGCTACCGATCTGCGGAACGTGAATGACCGGGAAAGCTGGACCTGGCCTAACCCGGCACCGCAAGCGTCGGTGCATCACGACAGCTTCCTGCATCACGGCTACGGTATACTGGTGGTGCTGGACGGGCTGGGTCAGGTGGTCGACTCCACCTTGCTCGAGCTGAACCT
>DASUVR010000426.1:0-5292 GCA_036378855.1 Gemmatimonadales bacterium
ACCCGACACTCCGGAGCCGCCGGAGTGCCGGCTGAAGGTTTTGGCTTTACGAGGACGCGATGATACGACCGGAGCGATTGACGATAAAAGCACAGGAGGCCCTCCGCGATGCCGGAGAGCTGGCCCGGACCAGAGGCAACCCTGTGGTGAACGATGCCCACCTTCTGGCCGCGCTGCTGGCACAGGACGAGGGGGTAGTTCAGCCACTGCTGCAGAAGGCCGGGCTCAACGTGACGGCCGTACGGCAGGAGGTGGAGCGGGAGATTTCCCGATTCCCCACCCAGGCCGGTGGAACGGGCGAGCCCAGTTTCAGTCGGGAGATCCAGCGGGTATTCGATCGGGCCGATGCGGAGGCACGGAAGCTGGACGATGCCTATGTCAGCACCGAGCATCTGCTGCTGGCGATGGCCGAAGAGAAGGGCACCACCGCCCGCGCCGTGCTCAGCTCGCACAACATCTCGGCCGACGACCTGCGCTCGGCTCTGCAGGAAGTGCGGGGATCGCATCGGGTAACCGATCAGTCGCCGGAGGAGAAGTACCAGGCGCTGGAGCGGTACACCCGCAACCTGACGGAGGAGGCGCGCAAGGGAAAACTCGATCCGGTCATCGGCCGGGACGAGGAGATCCGCCGGGTGATGCAGGTGCTCTCCCGCCGGACCAAGAACAATCCGGTGCTGATCGGCGAGCCCGGCGTGGGAAAGACCGCCATCGTCGAAGGCCTGGCGCAGCGCATCGTCCACGGCGACATCCCCGAGTCGCTGCGAAACCGCGAGCTGGTTTCGCTCGACATCGGGGCCCTGCTGGCCGGGGCCAAGTTCCGGGGTGAGTTCGAGGAGCGGCTCAAGGCCGTGGTCAAGGAGCTCACCGAAAGCGAGGGGAAGTACATCACCTTCATCGATGAGCTGCATACCATTGTGGGCGCCGGCGCGGCCGAAGGCGCGGTGGACGCGAGCAACATGCTCAAGCCGCCGTTGGCCCGGGGCGAGCTGCACGTGATCGGCGCAACCACGCTGGACGAGTACCGGAAGCACATCGAGAAGGACCCGGCCCTCGAGCGGCGCTTCCAGCCGGTCATGGTGGGAGAGCCCACGGTGGCCGACACCATCGCCATTCTGCGGGGTCTCAAGGAGAAGTACGAGGTCCACCACGGCGTCCGCATTACCGACAACGCCATCATCGCCGCGGCCACCCTGTCGGACCGCTACATCGGCGACCGGTTCCTGCCGGACAAGGCGATCGATCTGATCGACGAAGCGGCCAGCCGGCTCCGGATCGAGATCGACAGTCTGCCCCAGGAAATCGACGAGGTGGAGCGGCGCATCGTCCAGCTGGAGATCGAGCGTCAGGCGCTGCTCAAGGAAAAGGACCGCGCGGCGGTGGAGCGGCGCGAGGCCCTGGAGCGGGAGATCGCGACGCTGCGGGAGCGGAGCTCCGGGATGAAGGCGCAGTGGCAGGCGGAGAAAGGCGCGCTTCAGGAAATACAGCAGCTCAAGGCGGAAATCGAGAACGTGCGGGGAGAAATCGATCAGGCCACCCGGCGCGGCGATCTTCAGAAGGCGGCCGAGCTCAGATACGGCCGGCTGCCGGACCTGGAACGCCGGTTGGCCGAAGACGAGCGCCGGCTGCATGAGGTCCAGTCCACCACGCAGTACCTCAAGGAAGCGGTAGACTCGGAGGACATTGCGGAGATCGTGTCCAAGTGGACGGGAATTCCGGTATCCAAGATGCTCGAATCGGAGCGCGAGCGGCTGACCCGGCTGGAAGAGGAGCTGGGGCGACGCGTGATTGGCCAGCCCGCGGCGGTTACCGCGGTAGCCAATGCGGTGCGGCGGAGCCGCGCGGGACTACAGGACCAGAACCGCCCGCTCGGCTCGTTCATCTTTCTGGGCCCGACCGGGGTGGGAAAGACCGAGACTGCCCGGGCCCTGGCGGAGTTTCTCTTCGATGATGAGCGGGCCCTGGTGCGGCTGGACATGTCGGAGTACATGGAGAAGCACTCGGTGGCCCGGATGATCGGCGCGCCGCCGGGATACGTCGGTTACGAGGAAGGGGGACAGCTTACCGAGGCAATCCGGCGCCGGCCCTACAGCGTCATCCTGTTCGACGAGATCGAGAAGGCGCATCCCGATGTCTTCAACGTCCTGCTCCAGATTCTGGACGACGGCCGGCTGACCGATAGCCAGGGCCGGGTGGTCGATTTCCGGAACTCGGTGATCATCATGACCTCGAACATCGGCAGCCAATACATCGTGGACGCCGGTGGGCAGCTGGATTCGCGGGGATGGGAGGCCGTGGAGCAGCGAGTGAGGGACGAGCTGCGCAATCACTTCCGGCCCGAGTTCCTCAACCGGGTGGACGACATCATCGTCTTCCGGCAGCTCAGCCGGGAAGACCTGGTGCACATCGTCGACCTGCAGCTGGAGCGGCTGCAGCATATGCTGGCCCAGCGGCACCTCGCGCTGGAGGTCACCCCCAAGGCCAAGGCGATGCTGGCGGCCGAGGGTTACGATCCGGTCTACGGGGCGCGTCCCCTCAAGCGGGTGATCCAGCGCCTGCTGCAGAATCCCATCGCGCTCGAGCTGCTGGAAGGGAACTTCCACGAGGGCGACACTATTCGGGCGGAGCGCGACGGAGACCGGCTCCGGTTCGAGCGAGTCGAGGCCCCGAGCCCGGTGGTTCCCGAGCTGGCCGGTGCGTAGGGGCACACCATCTCCCAGCGACCTTGCGGGAATGGAGGCCGCCCTGCGCCTGGCGCGGGCGGCCTCCGTTCGCGAGGAGGTTCCGGTGGGCGCGGTGGTTATCGCCGAAGGCGACGTGCTGGGCGAGGCGCATAATGAAACCATTCAGCGGCGCGACCCCACGGCGCACGCGGAGCTGCTGGCGCTGCAGCGGGCGCTGCAGCGGACCGGGGAAGACCGGCTGCTGCTGGCCACGCTCTACATCACGCTGGAGCCCTGCGCTCAGTGCGCCGGCGCCATCGTGCTGAGCAAGGTCGGACGGGTGGTGTTCGGCGCCTACGATTCGCGCTGCGGAATGGCGGGATCGGTGTACGATCTGCTCCGAAATCCGCGTACCAATCACCGGCCCGAGGTTGTGGGGGGATTGATGGCCGAGGAGTGTGGCGATCTGCTCAAGCGGTTCTTCCTGGTGAAACGAGGAGGGTAAATACGGCCATAGGCAGCGGCCTGTGTGCGAGTCCCACCAACTGCCGCATCTCCTGACTACATAGCCGCCACGCCGCGGCGGCAAGCCGCACCTCTCAGCTTCGGAGCACCCCAATGCGACGCCCATGCCCCTGGACCGTCCGCCGGACGGCCGCCTCTACTCTGCTCTTGCTCCTGGTTCTGGCCTCCACGGCCGCCGCGCCCACCATCACCGGACCGAAGACCGGCCGGATCACCGGCCACGTTCGGGACCAGGCCGGAGCCCCGCTGGCGAATGCCCAGGTGTTCGTCGTCGGGACGGCACTGCACGCGCTCACCGACCGGAGCGGGTCGTATACCATTGCCGAAGTTGCCGAAGGCTCGGTCCAGCTGCGCGTCGCGTTTATCGGCTACAAATCGGTTCAGAGCACAGTGTCGGTCCGGGCAGGCCGGACTACGGTGCACGACTTCACTCTCGAGGCGACGCCCACATCCATTGAGGAGATCACGGTAGCGCCAAGCAATGCGCCTGCGGCGGAGCGAGGCGCCGTTCCGGCTGGCGTCGCGCAAGGTGGAAAAGTGGAGCGTAAGGAGGCGGACGGGTCACGTGCCAATGGGTTCACCAACGCGCTTCCAGTCGAGCCGTGGCGGCGGCAGGCAGAGCCGGGCAACACCGAGGCCTACGCCAGGATCGAGGACAACCGTTTTCTCGCTGCGAGCGCCAATCCGCTCTCGACCTTCTCCATCGATGTGGATGCCGCCTCCTACAGCAACGTGCGCCGGTTCCTGAGCCAGGGCGCTCTGCCCCCGGCCGACGCAGTTCGGCTGGAGGAGCTGGTGAACTACTTCTCCTATACCTATCCGGACCACACCGGCAGCCATCCATTTGCCGTCAGCACCGACGTGGGAGCCTGCCCGTGGGAGCCCGATCACCGCCTGGTGCGGATCGGTCTGCAGGCCAAACACGTGGCGACGCGCGATCTACCGCCCAGCAATCTCGTGTTCCTGATCGATGTGTCGGGATCGATGCAATCGGAGGACAAGCTGCCGCTGGTGAAGCAGGCGTTCAGAGCATTGGTCCAGGAGCTTCGCCCCGAGGACCGGGTGGCGATCGTGGTTTATGCCGGCGCGGCCGGATTGGTGTTGCCCTCTACGTCGGGAGCGGAGAAGGCCACGATACTCGAGGCGATCGACCGGCTGGAGGCGGGAGGATCGACCGCGGGTGGCGCGGGACTCCGGCTGGCATACGACGTGGCCCGGGAGAACCATCTCCCGGAAGGCAACAACCGGCTGATCCTGGCGACCGATGGCGATTTCAACGTGGGTCTCAGCTCCGACGCCGAGATGATCCGGCTGGTCGAGACCCGAAGAGAGGAGGGAACCTTTCTGACGGTGCTGGGCTTCGGCACCGGAAATCTCAAGGACACCAAGATGGAGCAGATGGCCGATAAGGGAAACGGCCACTACGCCTACATCGACAACTTCCGGGAGGCCCACAAGGTTTTCGTGCGGGAATTCGGCGGCACGCTGTTCACCGTCGCCAAGGACGTGAAGATCCAGGTGGAGTTCAACCCCGCCCGGGTGCAGGCGTACCGGCTGCTGGGCTACGAGAACCGGATACTGGCCAAGGAAGATTTTGCCGACGATAAGAAAGATGCGGGCGAGATCGGGGCGGGGCACGCCGTCACCGCGCTGTATGAGGTGGTGCCGGTGGGAGCCCCAGCGGTGGCGGTGAACGGCGACAGCCTGACCTACCAGCAGGTCACCTTGAAGCCGACGGCAAACCGGAGCAACGATCTGTTGACCGTGCGCCTTCGGTACAAGGATCCTACGGGCACGAGGAGCCGGCTGCTTTCAACTCCCGTCGTGGATCAGGGCGAGCGGGGGTCGTCGGATATGCGGTTTGCCTCTGCCGTGGCCGCGTTCGCCATGGTGCTGCGGAACTCGGAATACCGGGGCAGCGCCGACTACAACCTGGTGCTCGCGCTGGCGCGCGAGTCGCGAGGCGAAGATGAGGACGGCTATCGGCAGGAGTTCATCAGCATGGTGGAGCGGGCGAGGACGCTCAGTGCCGGAGGAGAGACGGTGTTGCGCGAGTAGGCGGGGCAGCGGGGCAGCAGGAAAGCGGAGCGGGTTTGCTGAACAGTCT
>DASUVR010000427.1:0-8010 GCA_036378855.1 Gemmatimonadales bacterium
CGAGCCGTTGGCCTTGGTGGTGGCGTTGATGTTGCCCTGAATCGCTCCGCTGCCGCTGGCGATGCCGGCGGTTACCACCGCACCGGCCACGGCGACTCCCGCGGCATCCTTCACCACCACAATCGGCTGTGACCCCGGCGCCCAAACCTCCTGGTCCAGCGCGCTGGAGGGCGGCTGCCGGCTGATGGTGATCCGGGCCGGTGGCCCGGCGACGGCGAGCTGCCCGCTCCCGTCCGGGGCCGGCCGGGTGAGGTTGTCACTACTGCAGGTTGTCGAGAGCACTCCCAGTGCGGAGACCAGGAGAATTTTGGCTGTACGTGTCGGCACTATGGTCATTGGGGGAATTTCACCCGGCCCTTAGGATCGCGCTATTGTGGCGGGTAGGCTGTAGCGAGGGCGCATCAGAGTAAAGCACACTAAAGCAGAAGCGCACCACGGAGACACGGAGGACACGAAGGCTTGTGCCGTTGTTCAAAACCTGGTTGCGCGATGTCTGAAGTGCAGTCCGTGCAGTCTCCGCGTCCTCCGTGCCTCCGTGGTGAATTTTACAATCTGCGGACCCGCACCGGCTGAGAGTAGGACGGAACCTTCTTGCTGGCATTGGAGGTAGACCTGGCCACGCAGTTGGCGAAGTAGGTCTGGACCTGACCGACCGCGCCGTGAGCGGCTGCACTGTAGGAGAGCTGGTACTGTGCGGGACTGCTTCCGGGCACCAGTTTGCCGGTGCCGATGTAGACCGGGGTCGAGCCGCCGGTCTCCTTGTAGAACTCGACCCGGTCCACCACGGATGAGCCCGCTCCCTCGCGGGGATTGACCTTGATCTCCGCCACGAGGTCGACAGTGGCGCCGTCCATCGGAGTGGTATACTGGTCGCTCACCCCATCCACATCGGATCCTCCGGCCGAAACCATCCGGCAGAACGGCGGCGGGAAGAAGAACGCCTCCTGCAGCGGCTCCATCACCAGCTTCCGCTGTCCGGTGTAGACCGAGGAATTGCCCCAGTTGTTGCTGTAGCTGGCACCGGCGCGGCACGTGGGTGCTGTGCCGGTCCATCCCGGAAAGCAGCCGTTCAGCGTGAGGTATCCTCCGCCGTTGCCGTAGGTCTCGCCCTGCCGCACCACGATCGTGCTGGTCAGCGGATCGTTCTGGAAGATGGTGCTGTGGTTGCCGTCATGGCCGAAGGTTTCCTGCGAGAGCCGGCGATGATTCACCGTCTGGGTCCAGATGTTGTCCGAGTTGTTCTCGTAGACCACGCCAAACCCCTGCGCTGCCGCCGCCGGGATGTTGCCGGTGGTTCGGGTGAGCAGATGCCAGTAGCGCACCGGCTCGATGTTCCGGTTATCCCAGATCCCCTGCCGTCCTGCCAGACGCAGCACCCCCGCGCCATCGAGCGCCTTCCACCGGGCCAGTCCCGTCGCCTGATTGAACTGCTGGCCGTCGTCGGTGGAGATGAGGGCCACGCCCAGGGGTGAGCCCATGCCCACTTGCTTGATGTAACGGTCGTAGATGTCGGTGAGCTTGAGACCGCAGGCCCGCTGGACCACGTAGTTCAATAGCGCGTGGGCGACGTTGCTATACTCGAAATTGCTGCCCGGCGCACGCGGCGGCTCCCGGTTCTGCTCCGCCTGCACCCGAGCGATAGTGAAGGCATCGTTGGGGTACACGTATTTTGTTCCGCCCACCTTGGTTCGCTCGAACGCCGCCTGCCAGCCAGGATGCTCGTCTCGGCAGATGGTACTGCTGTTGCCGTAGTCGCAGACGCCGCTGGTGTGAGTGGCCAGATGTTCGACCGTGATCTCGCTCCAGGGGAATTCGCTTTCCCAGCGGGACCCGGCACCGTGCCCCAGCCACTGGCCCGCGCGATCGCCGAGACCCACGCCGCACGTGCTCATCGCGTGCACCAGCGTCGGCCCGCCGAGCAGCCCCTTGGTGGCGGAGTACACGTAGTAGGCGAGGGTGCCGCCCCGATCGTAGATGATCCTGTCGTTGCGGATCACGACCAGGCGTTTGCTGTTGTACTTGGTGGCGCTGATGCCGTTCCAGACTTGTTGCAGGGTTTTGCTGCAGCCGAGCTGTCTGATGCTGCCGCACATGCCCTGGCTCTCGGGCGTGGCCCGGGTCCAGACGAAACCCGTAGTCAGTGTCGCGGTATCGCCCCTTACCGGAATCGCTTCGGAGACCCGCGACGGCTCGGTGGGGCTCCGGCAACCGAGCGCCCCGACGAGCACGGCGATGATGACAGCGCGAGTTGGATGGTGTATGCCGTCCTCATCGGTCCGCAGCTTCGCGGTCCTGCAGGGGGCGTGAAGCGCAACCTGCTAGGGTAGGAAGCACGCCACACGCTGTCAAGCATCCTGCCTCGCGGAAAAGACTGGCTGATCGGCAAAAAAGCGTTACTGTCTCCGGTCGGACCTCCGATACCTCAGTCACTTGGAGGAAACATGCGGGCAGCCTTGCGCCCCAGCTACGGCGCTATGCTCACTGTCATCGTGTGCGCCGGCGGCGCAGCGAGCTGTAGTGACGCCGTGGTCGACCAGAATCCCGACGAGCTCGCGGCAGCGATTACCGGCCCGATTCAGTGGGATGCCAAGTCGGCAATGAAGCAGATCGCGCGCACCAGGGGCTGCGACTCGTATACCCCCACCTGGGCGCCGGACGGAAACCTCTACACCGCGGTGGGCGACTGCCGCTACCGGGGAGCGCCGCAGAAGATCGGCATGGGCTTCGGCCGGATCTCCGGCAGCACGGCCTATGGCGTTTCCTTCACTCCCGTCCTCACCGGCGATCCCCTCGACTTCGACGACGCGGCCACTGGAGCGGGGGTCGAGGCCCTGGGAGACGGTCCGCTCAGCGAGAAGGCCTCGGGGATGTTGCACGCCGACGGGCGGCTCTGGTACTGGATTCGGAACATCTATCCCGGCGGGACCGGTGCCCGGCTCAAGTTCTCCAGCGATGTGACCGCGGCCAATCCGCAGTTCACCTGGGTGGATTGGACCCTGCCCGAGGTGGGTTACGCCTCGTTCGTGCAGTACGGGAAGGGATACGCCGGCGGTCCGGCCGGTTATGTGTACGCCGTCATTCCGCTCCGGAGCAGCGCAGCCGGCAGCGTGAGCAACAGCGCCTACGATCTGGTGCCGGCCTTTGGACTGATCCGTGGCGCCCGCAGCGGTCTCACCCTGCGGAGCAGCTGGGAGTACTTCTGCGGCGTGCCCTCAGCGCCGGCCTGGTGTCCCACCGCGGCGTCGGCCACCAGGATCATCTACAAGGTGGGAAAGCGGTTCACTCCACGGGGCGGAATGAGCTGGAACCCGGGCCTGCAAAAGTTCATGCTCTCGCTGGTGTTCGACACCACTCCCAACGATCCCAAGGACAGCGCTCGCTTTACCGGTGGGCTCATGGTCTTCGTCGGCTCCAAGCCGTGGGGTCCCTGGCAGCAGGTCTTCGCCAGTGCGGGCGCCTGGCCCGGTGGCCTCAGCACCACCACCTGTGGCAGCACCCAGTGGGGCTCGGGTGAGCGGGCGGACATTCCGACCAAGTACATGAGCGCGGACGGGAAGACGTTCTACCTGTTCAGCTCGGGCGGGGATTGTTTGTCAATTGCGAGAGGGGTGCTGCCGTGAGGGACGGCGGAACGGCGGAACGGCGGTACGGCGGTATGGCGGAACGTGGGGAACGTGGGGAACGTGGGAGCGAGAGTGGTAAGGCAGGTGAGCGAAACTGAATGCAAGTTCCTCATCCCGACGGAATGTTCCTCATCCCGACGGAAAGTTCCTCATCCCGAACGAAGTGAGGGATCCACTCCGCCTTGGGTAGATCCCTCGCTGCGCTCGGAATGAGGATTTTCGCTTAATGCCGCTCCGCCCCTCCGCCCCTCCGCCCCTCCGTCCCTCCGCCTACCTCTGCACGCAACTCGCCCGCTTCCGCTTGCTCGCGATCTGCCCCAACGCCTTCGCCGCCTCCTGGATCTCCGGCCTGGAGTGGAAGTTGCTCTTGAACTGCGGACCCCAGCCCCAGTCCACCGAGGCGCACACATACGGGTCGAACATCGCTGCCGTCTTGTAGTCGATGAACTCCGCCGCACTCAGCTGATAGGTCTTCTTGCCCGAGCCCTTGAGCGACGTCCCCGGAATATCCGGCAGACACCGCCCCGTATCCGCCGGACCGCACCCGCCGCCGAGGAGGTTCACTCCGGTCACGAGTCCGAGATGCTGCTTCTTGGCCGATGCCACCTCCGCGGCAAAGAACTCCTCCGGAGTGCCCGAGCGGGGCAACGGTCCGGGATACTGGGCCCAGGCGGTGGTCAGGAACTCCCAGTGGTCTCGCTTGGCCAACTGCCGGGGCCGGGCCCGGATCACGATCGGCGCGCCGGGACAGTTGGCAGCGATGCCGCCCGCGATCGAATCCCACTGCGCCAGCCTGGTCTCGATCGGCGCAGGACCCCATTCCTTCGCGACCACGTCGTCGCCGATGTGAAAGCCGAGAATGGTCGAGTCCTTGACCCGGGCGCACAGTTCGTCCCAGGGCCAATGCTTGATCTCGGCCAGCGCCGCCTCGACGCTCAGGTTGCCGTCGGAGTTCTTGAGCCTGGCCCGGCGGATCTGGACGAAGGTGCCGGCGTGGCAGTCGTGCGTGCGTTGCAGGTCCAACAGCACGTTTTTGGGTATCACCGGTAGCGTGGTCGCGGTGTAGCCTAAGGCGCAGAGGCTGTCGGGAGGGAGCTGGCTGGGCCCGGAGGGCAGGCCGACGTGGATCTCCCGGACCGGAGGACGGACCACCCAGTGCGAGTCGGTCTGCACCGCGACCGTGGTGATCACCCGGCCGCTACTATGGAAGACCGTGTCGCCCAGCCGGCTGCTGTCGGTCCAGGGCGTGGTATAGCTCGCGGCTTCCCCCGCCGCGGCCAGTGAGCGAGGGCTGCCGGCCGGCGATTCCGGACTGCGTCCGGCCGTATAGGCCAGGCTCAGCAGCAGCAGCGTGGGAAGGGCTGGTTTCATGGTTGTCTCCTCAGGCCGCGGGTTTGGCCTGATCTCCCGATGGCGGTGTCTTTTCCGGCTGCCGGGGCGAATCGGTCACATTGCTGGCGCTCTTCCAGGCAGCGAGCAATTCCGGGTCCTGCGCAAAGCGGAAGCGGTTGAGTCCGTCGATCACCTTGACGATCTGTACCACCTCGTCCGCCACCACATCCAGCTCGGCACTCGCTCCCACATGCACCCGGCGGCCGGCGGCACCCTGCTCGGTCACTGCATCGAATTCCTGAAGCGACGCCGTCAGGCTGTCGAGCACGCGCTCGACCAGCCCATGCTTGACCAGCAGTTCCTTCTGCCGCTGGGCCTCTGCCACCATGTTGCCGGTCATCGTCTTGAATGGAAGGTACGGGGCTGGATCGCGGGGGAGAACGAACTTCTGCGCCAGCTCCGGAGCCTCCTTGGCCGCCCGCCGGGCAACCCGGGCGAGGTGAACCAGCTGTTGTCTCCGCATCGATTGGGTCAGCTCCAGCTTCCGCGCGCTGGCGGCGCGCACCTCGACGAACCCCTCCAGCTGCCGGGCGGCGAGCTCGGTGGAACGCTGGAGCTGTTCCTCCAGCTGGGCAATCGCCGCCTGATACCCTGAGCTCTCGTCCAGGTGGGCTCGGCTGAATTCCAGCGCCCGAGAGCCCATCTCGAGCTTCCTCCGAGTCTTCGCGTTCATGATCAGGTCCCTCCGTCTGGTTCAACCGCGGCGGTCGGCGCATCCACGGCACAACTGAAAAATGATTGACTGTGTCCGAGCGACGCCGACTGCGGCCCGGCGAGGCATGGAGACGCGTAGATCATGCCACGCCGGTTTCTGCTCACCACTCTCCGCACAAGTTGGACTATATAATGACGTTGGCTCCGTTCCGGCCAAGGCCGGCAACTGCGAAGCCGAGTGGGGCGGATGCGAGGCCGCGATGGTCCCAATACAATCTGGCTGGGTTGATGTACGATGCGCGTCGGTCGAAGTACGAGCGGCAACGGATGACTTACAAGACGGCTCTGCCGGATGCGATCGGGTTCCTGATGATTACAGCGATGACGGGGAGAAGTACCGACAGCTTCAGTCGGGCTACCATGCGGAGCGGTGCGAGCGCAGGGCCTTGTCCTCCGGCTACATCGTGAGCTCCGCGGCATACGACCGGGGTCGGCCGTCGGCAGCGCCAGATTTCATCAGTACAGCGTCGCCTGAGCGCAATACCATGGATCTACCTCGGCCTGCATCGCGCTCCGGAACCGATACAATTGATGCTGGACGAATGACGATGTTTGTTTGCGCAGTCTCGAGGGGGCTGCTCTCGTTCAAACGGCCGGCGGAACTGTCCTCGAAAAGGGACAGGGTGTCCTCTTTTGAGGACACTCAACTTGCTTGCCCAGCCTGGGGACGACATCATCCTGATAGACCATCCGCCGGATCCGGCGGCTGGAGATCTTCGACTGAGGGCAGTGATCATGCGACGGCTATTCGTGCTGGCGGCGGTATGCTGGGTGGTGGCGTGCGGCAACGACGATAGCACCCTGCAGCCCTCGGTTGGTACCCTCCAGATCACCACGGTGACCACCGGAACCCCCACCGGAGAGTTCACCATCATCGTGGACGGCGCCTCTCCCCGCGTCATCGGGCCCAGCGCCACGCTCAGCATCACCGATGTGGATGAGGGCTCTCACGTCGTGCAGCTCACGCTTCCCACCGGCTGCACGGCGGCCGGCGAAAATCCCCGCACCGTGAGCGTCACCGCCCCGAATACCACCACCGTAGACTTCGCGGTCACCTGCAGCTGAACCCACCACTGTGAGAACAATTGTGCGTGTGGGCTAAGGGTTTGAGCCGCAGATGAACGCAGATTAACAGCAAACCTCAAGAGTCCTATTGCGATGAACCTGGTTGTTTGGGTCCTTGCGATCGGACTGCATCGGTGTGCTGTTGACCACTAGGCTGATGGCCGCTTCTGAAAAAGGGGCCTGTCACAGATCGGAGTGATCCGTGCTTTTATCTGCGTTCATCAGCGTCCTCTTTTGCCACTGCTCTACCGGGTGATGATCTGTTAGCCCCCACCCTGTCAGGCCACGATGTAGAGCTCGCCGGCGCCAGGGTGATCACCAGCACGCTGACCAGCACGCAAACAGTCCCCAGGAGAGTTCTCAGGTCGAGCGCCTCTCCCGCCAGGAAGTGGCCCAACAGCACCGCCACCACCGGATTGACGTAGGCATAGGTCCCCACCTTGGTGGGCGACTCGCGCTGGATCAGCCAGACATAGGCCGTGAACGCAATGATCGATGCGGGAACGATCAGGTAGAGGAGGGCGACCCAGGCTTTGGCGGACACCGCGGCCGGATGAAATCCGCCCAGCTGGCCCAGCGACGCGGCGGCGACGCCCAGAAATCCGCCGCCCAGCAGCATCTGGGCACCCGAGCTCATGATCTTGGAGTCGGGCAGCGGCACCTTCCGGGACAGAGCAGAGGCCACCGACCAGCTCAGCGCGGCAAAGATCAGTGCGGCAGCGCCCAGCCGGTCGACCGGCGCTCCGCCCAGATTCAGAGAACGGCTCATGAGCACGGCCACTCCGGCCACCCCGATCGCTAATGCCAGGGCCAACCGGAGCGTGAGCCGCTGGGTGCCCAGCAGCACGATCTCGGACAAGGCGGTGAACGCGGGAATCATCGCCAGCATCACCGCCGCTACCCCGGACGCCACCCGCTGCTCCGCCCAAAACAGGCAGCCGTAGTCCAACACGAATATGAGAAAGGCCAGCAGCGACACCGAGGCCCACTGTGGTCGGGTGGGCAGAGCCTGGCGCCGGCTGAGCGCCCAGCAGAAGAGGATGAGCCCGGCGGTGGTGAAACGAATCGCGGCGAAGAGGAGCGGCGGCACCTCCTGCACTCCCACCCGAATGGCGAGGAAGCTTCCGCCCCAGAGGAAGTAGATGGCCGCGAAAGCGAGAATGGTCTTCCAGGACCGGCCATTCGCGGTCCGGCTCACTTCGAGAGCACTGCCTTG
>DASUVR010000428.1:0-5422 GCA_036378855.1 Gemmatimonadales bacterium
CGCGCATCGCTCGGCGCGGTAAGCCGTGCCCGCGACGGCCGGAGTCCACCCACGGCACTGAGTGAGCGGATCCTGCAGGTCACCCGGAGTGCCGACTTCGATGCGCTGGTCCGCTGGGCGGCCGGTGCCTCTCCCGCTGAAGTAGCGGCGCTTGCTCCCCACGTGCTCGAGGTCGGCGCCGG
This sequence comes from Gemmatimonadales bacterium, assembly GCA_036378855.1. Classification (GTDB taxonomy): domain Bacteria; phylum Gemmatimonadota; class Gemmatimonadetes; order Gemmatimonadales; family GWC2-71-9; genus CAVVWJ01. Next base: position 183 of record DASUVR010000428.1, read on the forward strand.
CGGTGACACCCTGGCCAAGGGCATTGCCGACTACGCGGCGCGAGAGCTGTCCCAGCTGGCCATCTGCCTGCTGCCCAAGATGGACCTCACGCCGCCGGTGCCGGTCGCGATCACCGGCGGTCTGCTCAACGGCCATATGCCGCTCCGCCGGGCGCTGCTCGCCAAGCTTCGCGAAGAGCCCGCGTTCCAGCCGACCGAAGCGCCGGTAGACGCGGTTGGCGGCGCCCTCCGGCTGGCGGAGTCAGTCGAGCTTTAGCCCGCCCGGCGATTCTCCTGGGGAAGCCGCCCACCCACCCGGCTGTGCCGGATCCCATAGAACACGTAGATCAGCAGGCCCAGAGCGAGCCAGATGCCGAACCGGATCCAGGTGAGGGTCGGAAGCTGAAGCATGAGATAGAGGCAGGCTACGATCGAGATGATCGGGGTGAAGGGCACCAACGGCGCCCGGAACGGCCGCACCCGGTTGGGCTCGATCCGGCGCAGCACGATCACGCCGGCCGACACCAGCACGAAGGCAAACAACGTCCCGATGTTGGTGAGGTCCACCACCTCGGCGATGTTCGCGAACGCCGCGAAGGTGGCGACGAACGTGCCGGTGATGATGGTTCCGACGTAAGGTGTCTTGAACCGAGGGTGCACCCGCGCCAGAAAAGGCGGGAGCAGACCGTCCCGCGCCATCGACATGAAGATCCGGGGCTGTCCCAGCTGAAAGACCAGCAGCACACTGCTCATGGCGACAACCGCGCCGAGCGATACGATGAATCGCGAGATGTTGAGCAGCCGGGGTGAGCCATCGGCCAGCGCAAGTGCGGTGATCATCGGCTCGGCCGTGCCCAGCTTGTTCCACGGCGCCATTCCGGTCATGACCAGGGATAGAACGATGTAGAGCACCGTGCAGACCACCAGGCTCATGATGATGCCGAACGGCATGTCGCGCGCCGGATCTTTCGCTTCCTCCGCAGCCGTGGATGTCGCGTCGAAGCCGATGTAGCTGAAAAAGATGATCGCCGCTCCCGCACTGATGCCGGCCCAGCCGTTAGGAGCGAAGCCGCCCAGCGCCTGATCGGTCCAGTGGTGCGGCTTGATCAGCGTGAGACCTACCGCGCAGAAGAACAGGATCACCCCGATCTTGAGCAGCACCATCGCGTTGTTCGAGTTGGCCGATTCCCGTATCCCGATGACCAGGATCACGGTAATCAACGCCACGATGAGAAAGGCCGGCAGATTGCCGATCACCGGTAACCCGAACAGATGCGGTGCCGTCGTGAGCGCGGAGGCCAGGTAGGTCGACGTAGGATCGCTGGCGCCTGAGGCCACGGCCTGCGCCGCCATGTGCGCCGAGCGAAAGTCCGTGGCCAGCCAGGCCGGCAGTGCAATTCCGAAGTGAGAGAGCAGCTCGCGAAAGTAGCCGGCCCAGCCGATGGCTACCCCGATGTTGCCTACCGCGTACTCGATGATCAGATCCCAGCCGATGATCCAGGCCACCAGCTCACCCAGCGAGGCATAGGCGTAGGTGTAGGCCGACCCCGAGATCGGCACCATCGCGGCAAACTCGGCGTAACAGAGCGCGGCAAATCCGCAGGTGATGGCGGTGACGAGGAAGGACAGGACGATGGCCGGCCCGGCTCCCGGCCGCAGCGGATCGCCCACGATCGCGGTGCCGGTGGTGGCGAAGATGCCGGCGCCGATGGTGGCCCCAACGCCCAGGGCGGTGAGATGCCACTTGTTGAGCGAGCGGCGGAGCCCGCCCCGCTCTCGGATATCGTCTTCGCAGTCCTGGATCGATTTCCGGACGAAGAGCCGGCTCATGCTGGGGGCATGGGATTCAGCCGAGCCGGCGCGCGAGCGATTGCCGCTGTCGGGATCAGGTGGCTTTGCTGCAGCAGTCACGAGCTGCTCTTTCCGGGAAGAGTAAAGGAAATTCTGGCGGTGCCGGGAATGAAGGTTCCGTCCGGCGCTCGGGCCGGGGTAAAGCGGAAGGCGCGCATGACCTCATCGAACTTCTTGGCGTAGTCGCGATCTTTGATCTGAGGTTCGACCAGGTAGCGCTCGACTCGTCCGTCGGGCCGAACCCAGAAGGTCACGTTGAGCGAGAGCCCGCGCAACTCCTTGGGCGGTTTATCGAAGGGAAAGGCCATGTCGCGAGGCTCAGGAGGCCGCGCCTTCCCGCCGGTCCCACCGCCGGTGCCGCCTCCCGCTCCTGCTGTTCCCTTCCCCGACCCCTGTCCGACTTGTCCGGCATTTCCGGCGCCGGTTCCGCCGCCTCCGCCTGAAGCGCTATCCGCGGCTGCAACCTGCTGCCGACTCGGAGTGGTGTCCGCCTTTACCGGTGCGACAACCTGAGGCTCGGGCGGAGGAACCGGACGACTGACAACAGGGCGTGGAGTCGGAACGGGAGGAGGTGCCCTGTGCGCCGGAGGCGTTTCGGCCTTCGGCAATGAAGGCAGCGTAATATATGCCACCCGGGGACCACCGCCACCGCCGCCGGTGCTCGCACTGCCCGAGCGCCCGGGAAAACCGGGAGCCGGTGTGCGGCCCCAGATCTTCTCTCCCCTGGCCACCAGCACCGCCAGGAGCGCAGCATGAAAAGCCAGCGACAGGACCAGCCCCAACGGACGCCGGCGCGAGACTGGCGGCTCAAGCCTGAATGACGCAGGTGCGCGCGTGGCTGCCTCGGGTTGGAGGACGGAAGCGGTTTGACTCAACATAAACCAGTGACGTTGCAGCGGGACGCGAGAGCACGCTCTGACGCACGGGAGCAAAGGGAAAGGACGGAAAGGTGTGAGGGTCTATCCCCATACCTTCCCGTCCTTCGTCCTTCCCTTCCTGAGGCCCTACTTCGGCGCCTGCTGCTTGTCCGCCTCCCGCGGGGTGAACCCGATGATCTGGACTCCCGCGCCACGGGCCACGTCCATCGCCTGGATCACGTCCTGATAGATCCGGTTCGGTCCGGCCTTTATGAACAGGAGCTTGGCCGGCCGCTGATCGTAGATGGCGTGGATCTGGGTGTCCAGCTGGTCCCGGGGGACCGGCTGGCCGTTGATGGAGTACCCTCCGCCATCAGCCAGCTCGAGCACGATCTGGCTGGGAGGAGCCTTGGTCGTCTGGGGCGTGTCGGGCGGTGGCACCTGAACGTCGAGCGCCATCCGGCTCAAGGGCTGGGTGATCATGAAAATGATCAGCAGCACCAGGAGCACGTCGATCATCGGCGTGACGTTGATGTCCGACTGCACACCGGCCGAGCTCCCTGTGGTCATGGCCATGGTTATTTCTTTCCCTTCTTGTCATCATCGCCGAACACGACCGCCTTGTTCGGTTCGGTGATTGCAGCCATGACCCGGACGCCGGAGCGCCGAGCCGTTTCGACCGCTTCCTGCACCTTGGAGTACTTCAGCTGGTTGTCCGCCTTGAAGTACAGAATCTTGTCTTCCGTCCGGGAAGCGAAGATCGAGCGGAGCTGATCCTCCAGCGCGTTGGCGCCGCCCGGGAGGGGACGCCCATTCAGGAAGTAGTGCCCGCTCTGATCGATGCCCAGAACTACTTCGTTCTCGCCTTCGGGCCGGGGATCCAGGTTCTTTCCCTTGGGCAGGGTGGCCTTGAACCCGGCCGCGATCAGCGGAGTCACGATCATGAAGATGATCAGGAGCACCAGCATCACGTCGATCATCGGTGTGACGTTGATGTCCGACTTGACCGCCGTCCCGCCGGCGCCGCCACTACCCGTGGATATGGCCACTGCCGGTCACCGCCTTCTGGGCCTGGAATTCCTTGGTGAAGATCGAACGCCCGAACTCGCTCCCCACGCTCTTGATCAGGTAGTCGATCAGCTCCTTGGAGCCGTACGTCATTTCGACCGTCAGATTTTCGATCTTGGTGGTGAAGTAGTTGTAGGCCCACACCGCGGGAATCGCCACCATCAGACCGAAGGCCGTGGTGATCAGCGCTTCGGCGATACCGGCTGAGATGCCGGCCAGACCGCCCGAGGCGCCCTGCTGCGCCATACCCACGAACGCGTTCACAATACCCATGGTGGTGCCGAGCAGTCCGACGAAGGGAGCGGTCGATCCGACCGTACCCAGCACGCCGAGTCCGCGCTTGAACTCCGACAACACGATCAGCATCTGCCGCTCCACTGCCCGCTCGGCTGAGTTGATGTCGGCCGCGGTGATGGTGGCCCGATCCCGCAGCAGCGGCTTCACCTCGAAGAGCGCCTCGCCCACGACGCGCGACAGGTGGCTCTTCTTGTTCTTCTCCGCCAGCGTGATGGCCTGGTCCAGATTCTCCTCCTGGATGGCGCGGGAGAACTGGGGCGCGAACTTGCGGGTCTCGCGCTCACTCCGCTTCAGCTGGATGAGTTTGGTGATGACGATGGTGAGGGAATAGATGGACATGATCGCCATGACGACCACGATGCCCTTGGCGAAGGCACCCATCTGACCCCACAGGTGAAGTAGATCTACACTCATGTTGTGTTGCCTCCAGGGGGAACGAAAGCTAGGGCTGCGAGCGCTATTGCTGCTTGAAGGACACTGCCTGCTGGACCAGCTGCCGCACCGGCCGCCCCTTGAACTTGGCCGGCTTGAAGACGCTCTTGAGGATGGCCTCCCGGGTCGGCTCGCCGAAGGCCGGGTGGCTGGTCTTCATGATCTTCAAGGAGTTGCCTTCCACGTGGCCGGTCGTGTCCACGATGAACTGCACCTCGACCCGCCCGGTAATTCCGGCGCTCGCCAGCACCGGCGGATAGCGCGGCTGGGGCTGGGAGATGACCTGCACCGGGTCATCCAGCTGAGCTTCAAGGAACACTTCGCCGGTCACCGGTCCGCTACCGCCCACCACGCCGGTCCCGAGGCCGCCCTCGACACCCTTACCCGTGAAGTCCCGGGGATCGAACGGCTTCTCGTTCAGGTCGATCGGCGGGATGTCCTTGGGGATGTCGGTCGGCGCCACCACCGTCTGGAACCCCTTGGGTGGCGGATTGGCCGCAACCACCACGTCCGGCGGGGGCTGGTCCGGTGGCGGCTTGGGGGGCTCCGGCGGCTTGAGGAACACCATAGTGGTGTCCACCGGACGGTTTTTCACGCTCTCGGCCACGCCCTGCGTCGCCTTGATGGCGCCGAAGATGATGAGGCCGTGGATCAGGAACGACAGAACCGTCTGTCCAGCCGTGCGCTGATTCTTCTGCTTGGATTCGATCAGGTTCTCGAACACGCAACTACCTCCAGGGGGAGGGTGATCGTGCC
>DASUVR010000429.1:0-14410 GCA_036378855.1 Gemmatimonadales bacterium
GAAGTTGGCACCGGCGAGCAACACGGATGCGTGGGCTGCTTCGGGCCGATTCAGCTCGAACTCCGGCTTGAGTGCGCCGTCGGTCTCGTAGCGCCAATCATGAAACAGAACTGCTCCGAACCCGGTACGCGCGATGCTCCGGAGAAATTGTTTGGGAATGATCTGATCGGTATCCACGTTGACTCTGGGAAGAGCCACGACCCGCCCGATGTGAGTGGTGAAGCGCTCCATCAGCGAGCAGAAAGCTTATGCATAAGACACTCCATCGAACCGGAGAATCCGGATGAACATCAAAGACTAAGTCCTTGTGGGCTCTGAGCTTTCAGGCCGGAGCTCCAGCTCAGACTGAAGCTGCATAACAGTCGAGAAGCGAAGGATTCAGGGTATAGCTCCGGACATCGACCAGGGATCCGGCGATTGCCGCGGCACCTGCCATGGCGGGACTCATCAGATGGGTGCGGCCACCCCGTCCCTGCCGGCCTTCGAAGTTCCGGTTGGAGGTGGAGGCGCAGCGCTCGCCTGGTCCCAGCACATCGTCGTTCATGCCGAGGCACATCGAACAGCCCGAGTTCCGCCATTCGAATCCCGCAGCGGTGAAGATGCGATCCAATCCTTCGCGCTCGGCAGCGGCCTTCACCTGCTGCGACCCAGGAACCACCATGGCGCGAACGCCGGAAGCCACCCGCCGTCCAGCGACTACGGACGCCGCGGCCCGAAGGTCCTCGAGCCGAGCGTTGGTACAGGAACCGATGAAGACGCGATCGATCGGCAAACCTTCGAGTGGCATCCCGGCCTCGAGGCCCATGTACGTCAGCGCGCGGCGGCAGCTCTCTCGCTCGCTGTCCACTGCGATGTCTCGAGGATCGGGTACCCTGCCGGTGATGTCCGTGGTCATGCCCGGGCTCGTTCCCCAAGTCACCTGGGGAGCGATGGTGCCGACACCGACCAGAAAACTCTTGTCGTACTGGGCACCGGGATCGCTCGGAAGCAATCGCCAGGACTCGACCTGTGCTGTCCAAGCCTTGCCGCCCAGAGCCCGCGGACGCCGCTCCAGATAGTCAAAGGTCGTCTGGTCAGGCGCGATCATCCCCGAGCGGGCGCCGGCCTCGATCGCCATGTTGCAGACCGTCATCCTGCCTTCCATCGAGAGGCCGCGAATGACAGAACCGGTGAACTCTATGGCATGGCCGGTTCCGCCGGCCGTGCCGATCCGGGCGATCAATGCGAGAATGAGATCCTTGGCGTAGACCCCCGGCTGAAGGCTGCCCTCGAATCGTACTTCCATGGTTTGGGGCCGGACCTGCACGATGCACTGGGTGGCCAGCACGTGCTCGACCTCGCTGGTGCCGATGCCAACCGCCAGGGCCCCGAAGGCGCCGTGGGTCGAGGTGTGAGAGTCGCCGCACACGATGGTCATGCCGGGCTGGGTGAGGCCAAGCTCGGGCCCGATGACATGGACGATGCCCTGCTCCGGGGAGCTCAGGTCAAGGAGCCGCACGCCCGATGCGCGAGCATTGCGCACCAGCGCGTCTACCTGCCGCTGCGAGAGCTCATCGGCAATGGGAAGACTGCGGTCGCCAGTGGGGACGTTGTGGTCCACTGTGGCCACGGTGAGGTCGGGACGCCGCACCCGCCTTCCGGCCAGGCGCAATCCCTCGAACGCCTGCGGCGAGGTCACCTCGTGCACCAGGTGCAGATCCACATAGAGGAGGTCGGCCCCGCTGTCGAGCCGATGTACCACGTGGGCGTCCCACACCTTGGCGAACAGGGTCCTGGCCATCGAATCGACCCCGGTTACCGAGGGAGCGGTTGAGCGGAGAGCGGAGATCGCCGTGGGGTCTTCTCGGCCGCTTTCCCTTCTCCTCCCTGCTTCCCAGTTTCCCCGCTTCGCTTTCCTTCTTCCGACCAGGGCATCATTGCGCGAAGTTGTGCGCCCACCCGCTCGATCTCGTGCTCACGGTCGACCTGGCGCAAGCGATCGAAGTTGGAGCGGCCGGACCGGCTCTCGGCCAGCCACTCTCGGGCGAACGATCCATCTCGCACGTCATCCAGGATTTTTTGCATGGCGGCTCGGGTCTCATCGGCGATGACCTTCGGGCCGCGGGTGTAGTCGCCATACTCGGCGGTGTCGCTGATGGAGTGGCGCATGAACTGGAGCCCGCCCCGATACATAAGGTCAACGATGAGCTTGAGCTCGTGGAGGCACTCGAAGTACGCCATCTCAGGCCGGTAGCCGGCAGCAGTCAGGGTCTCGAAGCCGGCCTTCACCAAAGCCGTGACACCGCCGCAGAGCACCGCCTGTTCGCCGAAGAGATCGGTTTCCGTTTCCTCCCGGAACGAGGTCTCGAGCACACCGGCTCTGGTGCAGCCGATGCCCGCGGCATACGCCAACGCATTGGCCAGCGCCTCTCCGCTCGGGTCCTGGTGCACCGCCACCAGCGCCGGCACTCCCCGGCCCGCCTCGAATTCGCTCCGTACCAGGTGTCCTGGTGACTTGGGCGCCACCATGGAGACGTCTACCGAAGCGGGCGGAGTGATTTCTCGATAGTGAACGTTGAATCCGTGGGCGAACATCAGCGTCTTGCCGCCATGCAGCATCGGTGCGACGTCCTTCTCGTACACCGTCCGGGTGTCCTGATCGGGAACCAGCAGCATGATTACCTGGGCCGCCTCGACCGCTTCGGCAAGGGGCCGCACATCGAGGCCCTGCGATTTGGCCTTGTTCCAGGACGGTCCACCGGGACGGAGGCCAACGATGACCGCTGCGCCGCTCTCCCGCAGATTGAGCGCGTGGGCATGCCCCTGGCTGCCGTAGCCGATGATGGCGAACGTTCGGCCGACGAGTCGATTCCGCTCCACGTCGCTGTCGTAGTAGATCCGCAAGGCCTCAGTCATGGCGTATTCCTGATTGAAGGTCAGTGCCGCTCTCCAGGGCAACAGTGCCGCTGCGAGCTACTTCGATAATTTCGAATCGCTCCAGCGCCCGAAGGGCCGACAGAACGAAGGGTTCGGTGCCGCTCAGCTCCAGGATCACGGCCTCTGAGGCGTCGTGGATAACAGAAGCGTGATACAGCTGAGCCATGTCGAGCAGCTCCGCGTACCGAGCGCGCGGGGCGCGGACCTTGACCAGGGCGAGCTCGCGAGCCACTCCCTGGCCGGGATTGAAGGCGATGGCCGCGCGAACTCCTACCACCTTCTGCAGGTGTTGCGCAGCCCGATCGGCCGTTCCACTGTCGGAGCTAATCATCAGAGTCAGCCTCGAGAGTCCCGGGGTTCCGGTCGGGCCTACGGAAAGGCTCTGGACCGGGAGGTTTCGCCTTCGGATGAGCCCCACCGCCCGTGTGAGGGTCGCCAGTCGGTCTTCCAGCAACACCGCAACCGCGTGGGACCCGCTCACACCGGCACGAGAGGTGGTGGATTACCTTCGATCGGCTCGGACAACGAGCCCCCCGGCGGAATCATCGGGAAGACGTTGGCCTCTTGCTCGATGGTGAACTCGATCAACGCCGGGCCGGGCTCCGCCGTCGCCGCCAGAACGGAATCTTCCAGCTGTTCCAGGGATTCCACCCGCCAGCCGGCAATGCCATACGCCTCCGCGAGCCGCACGTAGTCCGGGCTCCAGATCGGCGTGGCCGAGTATCGGCGGCCATGAAAGAACTGTTGCCACTGCCGTACCATCCCGAGATAGCCGTTGTTGAACACGGCCATTTTTACCGGTATCCCTTCCTGCACCATTGTGGCGATCTCCTGCATGTTCATCTGAAATCCGCCGTCGCCGGAGATAGCCCACACCGCCTGTTTTGGCCGGGCCAGCGCGACACCCATGGCGGCCGGCACAGCGAAGCCCATGGTGCCGAGCCCGCCTGACGTGATGTGACTGTTCGGCTCATGGTAGGGATAGAGCTTAGCGGTCCACATCTGGTGCTGACCCACGTCGGACACGATGGTGCAGCGCCGGCTCGACCGGGCGATGGCATCCAGGATTACCTCGGGCGAGAGCCCGGCCTGAAAGCTTTCCTCTCGCGCATGCTGGAATCCGGCGATCTCCTCGAGCCAGGTCTCACAATCCCGAGGGGAAATCATTGGCAGAATTTGCTTCAACACCTCCCGCACGTCGCCCACGATTCCGACCGCAACCGGCACGTTTTTCCCGATCTCGGAAGGGTCGAGATCGACGTGAATTATTCGGGCGCTGCGGGCAAATCCGGCGAGGTTGCCGGTGACCCGGTCGTCAAATCGAAGTCCCAGTCCGATGATGACATCCGCGTGCTGAATGGCCCGGTTTACATGGACCTCACCATGCATCCCCGGCATACCGAGGTAGAGCGGGTGCGAGACCGGTAAGCCGCTGATGCCCAGCAGGGTGGTGATCACGGGAATGCCGGTGCGTTCGGCCAGTGCCCGCAGCTCGGCATAGGCCCCGGACAGGACGATGCCGTGTCCGGCCATGATGAGAGGCCGCTCGGCGTTGCTGATGAGCTGGGCGGCGGTCTCCAGCGGGGCAGCGGGGCAGCGGGGCAGCCCGGCCGTCGCCTCCGACCGCGCATTCGTGCTGCCCCCCTGCTCCGCGGTCCATCTGCCCCGTTGAACCTGCACATCCTTGGGCACGTCCAGCAGCACGGGGCCGGGCCTGCCTTCCTGCGCGATGTAAAACGCCTCGCGAACCGCATCGGCCAGCTCGCTCACGTCTTCCACCAGTCGGTTGTGCTTGGTGACGGGCTGGGTAATGCCGATGATGTCGGTCTCCTGAAAGGCGTCGCGTCCCAGCATGGTGCGGGACACCTGACCGGTAATGGCAACAACCGGGGTGCTGTCCATGTGCGCCGTGGCCAGTCCAGTTACCAAGTTGGTGGCGCCGGGCCCAGAGGTGGCAACGCACACGCCGGCCCGGCCGCTCGCGCGGGCGTAACCATCGGCCGCATGCGCTGCGGCCTGCTCGTGGCGAACCAGAACGTGTCTGAGCCCTGGGTACTCCGGGAGCGCGTGATAGAACGGCATGATGGCGCCGCCGGGGTAGCCGAACAGCACGTCCACGCCCTGCTCGAGCAACTCCCGGCAGAGTATCTGGGAACCGGTGAAGAGTCGCGGATCGTGACTCGCGTCTCGTGACTCGTGACTGTCAATCGACATCACACGCCCCACAAATAGACCGAGTTCAACGAGCTGTCCTCCAGCCGTTCCGCGTGCTGAGCCTTGTTGAGCGCGTGGACCAGCGCCCGGGCACTCGCCTCCACGATGTCGGTCGAGGCGCCGTGGCCGGAGAGGGTCAGACCGTCGATCTTGGCCTGGAGAAATACCTGGCCCACGCTGTCCCTCCCGGGAGTAACTGATCGCAGGTTCAAGCTCAGTACCTCGACCGTTCGGCCGAGGATCTCGCTCACCGCGGCAAATGCTGCGGCGATCGGGCCGTCGCCGGTACCTCTGGCCGCCCGTTCGCCCGACCAGGGGCCGGTCAGGCGAACCTCTGCATTTGCCGTTACGCTGCCGCACACCACCCGCAGGTGGGTGAGCTGAAACTCTTCGGGTGCGTCGTGGAAGCTCTCGTGGACCAGCGTCAGCAGGTCCTCATCCAGGATCTCCCGCTTTCGTTCCGCCAGCGCAATGAAACTTTGATAGACCTCTGCCAGCTCCGCTTCTTCGAGGTGATAGCCCAGCTCCTGGTACCGCCTCTCGAGGGCATGCCGGCCCGAGTGTTTTCCCAGCACCAGAGTAGACCGGGGTATCCCCACCATCTCGGGACGGATGATCTCGTAGGTCAAACCGTTCTGCAGCATGCCGTGTTGATGGATTCCGGCCTCATGAGCAAAGGCGTTGCGGCCCACGATTGCCTTGTTTGGCGGTGGAAAGACTCCAGTGAGGTAGGACAGGAGCTGGCTGGTGCGGTAAATCTCTCGGGCATCGACCCGGCATTCGAAATCGAGCGCCGCGCCGCGTACGCGGCTGGCCATGACCAGTTCCTCGAGCGCGGCGTTACCCGCTCGCTCCCCGATGCCATTGACGGTGCATTCCACCTGGCGGGCGCCGGCCTCTATGGCCGCCAGACTATTGGCCACCGCGAGGCCGAGATCGTCGTGACAATGGGCGCTGAGCACCACACCGGCACTCCCAGGCACCTGCGCCTGGATTTGCCGGAACATTGCCGCGTACTCGGCGGGTGTGGCATAGCCCACGGTGTCCGGCAGGTTGATTGTCGTGGCGCCGGACCCAATAGCCGCCGCAACGATCCGGCAGAGGAACTCGGGATCGGTGCGGCTGGCATCCTCGGCCGAGAACTCGATGTCATCGGTGTACTGCCTCGCCCGCGCGATTGCCGACTGAACCATCGAGAGGACGGCCTCACGGGTGGTCCGCAGCTTCTCCCGGATGTGGAGGTCGGAAGTCGAGACGAAGACGTGGATCCGCCGGCGCTCGGCCCGGCTCAACGCCTCGCCCGCCAGGTCGATATCTCGCTCCCGGCAGCGGGCCAGGGCTGCAATAACCGGGCGCCCGAGCTCCGCGCCGATGTCGCGGACGCTCCGGTAGTCGTCTTCCGATGCGGCCGGAAAGCCGGCCTCGATGATGTCGACGCCGAGGGCCTCGAGCTGCCGGGCCAGCCGGAGCTTCTCCTCCGGTGAGAGGCTGTTGCCGGGCGCCTGCTCGCCATCGCGCAGGGTGGTGTCGAAGATCAGAACCTGGGGTGTCGTCATAACTGCCTTGCGCTCGGGAAAACAAAAACGCCGCGGATCTGGTCCGCGGCGTCAGGTGATTGTCGAGAAGCTTACGTTCTCAGGTCACTCGTCGAAGCGCGCCGCGGACCCCTGGCTCACCGGAAGGATGGTAAGCAGGACGCCAAGGAGGACGACGACAATAAGGCCGAGCGACATGAAATCCGGGCTCATCACAAACGTTTTCTGTGAAAGAGGGATCTTCAGGCTACGGAACTCCGAAGACGCTGTCAAGTGCAACGCGGCAATTTCGGACCAACCGGTTGACGGAATCGGGCGAATCTCCAATAATGCTGGCGTGAACCGCCACCTCAATCTCGCAAATCTGAATCTCAATCTCGTCCGCTCCAGGGGAGCGCCCGGGTGAGGTAAGCGCGTTCGCGAACCCCCGGCCTGCTCCCACGTTGGAGCGGGCCTTTTTTCTTGCCGGGTCCGGCCTCTCCGGCCAGCCGGCACGACAACTCGAGGAGACACCATGGCCGCCAATGGGCAGCGGATCCACCCGGCCGGTCCCCAGCAGCTGAGTTCCCGATACGCAGCATACACGGCGGGAACTTCTCTCGACCCATCCAACGAACACGACGCCTGCGGGGTTGGCTTCATCGCCGCCGCCGCGGGCGCGCGGAGCCACGAGGTGGTGGAGATGGCTCTGCAGGCGGTGGCTCGGGTAGCGCACCGAGGTGCCGCGTCCACTGACCACTCGGGCGACGGCGCGGGCCTGCTGACCCAGATTCCCCATCGGCTCTTCTTCCGCGACTCCTATCGGCTGGGACTACATCTCGAGCCTGGTCTTGGCTTCGGGGTCGGCGCTTTCTTCCTGCCGAGCGCAGCCGAGGCTCGCGCTGCCGCGGTCGCGATGATTGAGAGCGTGCTGCTGCAGGATGGGATTCCGGTTCTGGGCTGGCGCGACGTTCCGACTAATCCGAATGCCCTGGGTCCGATCGCCCAAGCCTCCTGTCCGGTGATCCGGCAGCTCCTGGTGGGCCGCCCCATCGTGGCCACCGGCGACGATGGTTGGGAACGCGCGCTCTACCTGGCCCGCCGCGAAATGGAACGCCGGGCGGATGAGGCGGAGCTGCCCGGTTTCTACGTCTGCTCGCTGTCCTGCCGCACCGTGGTGTACAAGGCGCTGCTGACCGGAACCCAGCTGCCGGCGTTCTACACCGACTTCCGCTTTCCCGAGTACGAAAGCGCCATAGCGGTGTTCCACCAGCGCTACTCCACCAACACGCTGCCCAGCTGGCCCCTCGCCCAGCCGTTTCGGCTGCTGGCGCACAACGGGGAGATCAACACGCTCTGGGGCAACCGGAACTCGATGACGCTGCGGCAGCCGTTGCTGGCGTCGCCAGTGTGGGGAGCCGGGATCGAGCGCCTTCGCCACGTAATCCAGACCGGCGGCAGCGACTCCGCCAGCCTCGACAACACCATGGAGCTGCTGGTCCGCTCGGGCCGCGACCCGGTGCACACCGCCATGATGACGGTTCCCCAGGCGTGGGAGAAGTATTCCGATCTCGACCCTTCGGTGAAGGCGTTCTACGAGTATCACCAATGCATCATCGAGCCCTGGGACGGACCGGCCGCTCTGGCGTTCACCGACGGTATCGTCGCGGGTGCGGCGGTGGACCGGAACGGACTCAGGCCCTGCCGGTACAAGGTCCGGCGCGACGGGCTGGTGGTGGCCGGCTCCGAAGTTGGTCTGGTGGATCTCGATCCCCGCGAGGTGGTTGCCTGCGGCCGGGTTGGAGCCGGTGAAGTGCTGGTGGTCGACACGGTTCGCGGCGAGGTGATCCGGAATCAGGACGCCAAGCGCCGGGTGGCGGCTCAGCGGCCCTATGCCCGTTGGGTCGCTCGCTACATGGCGACGCTGGTGCCCGATCCGGCCCGCGTGCCCCCAGCACATGAGGGAGAGCCGCTGCTGCGCCTGCAGCGCGCCTTCGGCTACGGCAGCGAGGACCTGCGACTGGTACTCGAGCCAATGGGCAGCGCTGGATCAGATCCGGTGTGGAGCATGGGTGACGACACGCCGATCCCGCCACTCGCAGCCATCGCGCCGAGCCTCTACGGCTATTTCCGCCAGCGTTTCGCCCAGGTGACCAATCCTCCCATTGATTCGTTGCGCGAGTCGATGGTGATGTCGCTGCGGATGCACCTGGGACGCCGCGGGTCCCCACTCCTGGAGCGCCCGAGCTACGCCCGGATGCTGCGTCTGGAGGATCCCATTCTGCTGCCGGAAGAGATGAGCGCGCTGCGCAACATCGCCGGCTTCTCCACCGTCACGCTTGATGCCGTGTGGAACCCCGCCAAGGGCGCCGGCGCTTTAGTCCCGGCACTTACCGCGCTCCGCCGAGCCGCGGAACGGGCCACCAGGCGGGGGGCCCACATCCTGGTGGTGAGTGACCGTGCGGCGGGCGAGGGTCGCGCCCCGATTCCGATGCTGCTCGCGATTGGCGCTGTGCGCCAGCACCTGGTGCACACCGGGCTTCGGGCCCGGGTGGGACTCGTCGCGGAAGCAGGCGACGCATTCGACATTCACCATTTTGCCACGCTGTTCGGCTACGGAGCGGAGGCGGTCCATCCCTGGTTGGCCTTGGAGTCGGTCAGCCGGGCCGATGGGCAGCGGGGCAACGGAGGGGATGGGCAGCAGGGCAGCGAGGCAGCGGGGCGGGATGCTGCACACGTGCGAGCGCAATACCGCGCCGCTGCGGAGAAGGGGCTGCTCAAGATCCTGTCGAAGATGGGGATCTCCACGCTTTCCTCCTACTGCGGCGCCCAGATCTTCGAGATCCTGGGCCTGGGCCACGAGGTCGTCGCCGGGTGCTTCGACGCAACGGCATCACCCATCGGCGGGATCGGCTTCGAGGAGATTGCCGAGGACGTCATGGCTCGGCATGCAGCAGCCTTCGAGTCGCCGGAGCCGGCGGGGTCGCTGCCGGATCACGGTCGGGCACGATTCCGGAAGGACGGCGAGGACCACGGCTGGGCGCCGCCGATCGTAGTCGCCCTGCAAAAGGCGACCGGAGCCAGGGCCGAACGTGGAGTCACGCCCGCGGCCACCGATCCCTACACCGATTTCCTCGGAAAGAACGGTACTCGGCGGCCCGCGAGCCTCCGCGACCTGCTCGGCTTTCGTGGGGGAACTCCGATCTCGGTCGCTGAGGTTGAGCCGGTGGAGCAGATCCGCCGGCGGTTCGTGTCCTCCGCCATGTCACTCGGCGCACTGTCGCCCGAGGCGCACACCACCCTGTCAATCGCCATGAACCGGATGGGAGCCCGCTCCAACTCAGGCGAGGGAGGCGAGGATCCGGCCAGCTATCGAAGCCGGGGTAACGGCGACCGAGCCGACACCCGGATCAAGCAGGTAGCCTCGGCCAGGTTCGGAGTCACTACCGAGTACCTCATCCGGGCCCAAGAGCTGGAGATCAAGATCGTGCAAGGCGCCAAGCCGGGTGAGGGGGGCCAGCTTCCGGCGCACAAGGTGACCGAGCTGATCGCCCGGCTCCGTCACGCAGTGCCCGGTATCCAGCTGATCTCGCCGCCGCCGCATCACGACATCTACTCGATCGAGGATCTGGCTCAGCTGATCCACGACTTGAAGACGGTGAATCCCCGTGCGCGGATCGGGGTGAAGCTGGTGTCGGAGAGTGGGGTCGGGACCATCGCCGCTGGTGTGGCCAAGGCCTACGCCGACTACGTACTCATCGCCGGGCACAATGGCGGCACCGGCGCGTCTCCCCTCTCATCGATCAAGCACACCGGCTCCCCCTGGGAGCTGGGGTTGGCAGAGGCACAGGCGACTCTGGTGCGCAACGGGCTTCGCCATCGGATCGAGATCCGGACCGATGGCGGACTCAAGACCGGACGCGACGTGGTGATCGCAGCGATGCTCGGTGCCGAGAGCTACGGATTCGGAACCGCACCCCTGGTCGCCATGGGATGCGACATGGCTCGACAATGCCATCTCAACACCTGCCCTACCGGAATTGCGACGCAGCGGGAGGATCTCAGAGCCAAGTTCCGGGGCACTCCGGAGCAGGT
This sequence comes from Gemmatimonadales bacterium, assembly GCA_036378855.1. Lineage (GTDB taxonomy): Bacteria > Gemmatimonadota > Gemmatimonadetes > Gemmatimonadales > GWC2-71-9 > CAVVWJ01. The sequence goes on from DASUVR010000429.1 coordinate 10,740, forward strand.
CATCAGCTACTTCACCTTCATCGCGGAGGAAGTGCGCCGCATCCTGGCGGAGCTGGGATTCCGGACGGTGGACGAGATCGTGGGCCGAAACGATTTGCTCGAGCGAGTGGAACGGCCGGAGGTGCCCCGGGCGCAGATGTTGGATTTGAGTCTGCTACTGGCGAGCGGGGCAACCGGGCATCGGAGAAGTGGGGAGCTGGGGACAACAACTGTGGACGGGCGGACGGTCGGACAGGCGGACGTCCCGTTACGCCGAATGGTTGAACGAAACCATCGGCCAGGACTGATCTCGCTGGATGAGGAGATTCTGGCTGACCTGGAGCCCTATCTCGACTGTGCCCTACCCTTCTCCGGCAACTACCAGATCGAGAACCATCATCTCGCAGTGGGTGCGCGGGTGTCCGGAGCGATCGTAGAGCGAAACGGCGATGCAGGGCTGCCGCCGGGATCGGTGCGGCTCCGGTTGGCCGGGGCTGCCGGTCAGAGCTTCGGCGCCTTCCTCTGTCGCGGGGTGCACCTCGAGCTCGAGGGTGAGGCCAACGATTATGTCGGGAAAGGACTGAGCGGAGGGGAGATCACCATCCGCCCCTATCGCCGGGCGGGATACGCCCACGCCTCCCATCAGCATCTCATCCTGGGCAGTACGGTTTTGTACGGCGCCACGGGAGGGAAACTGTTCGCCGCGGGTCAGGCGGGCGACCGGTTCGCGGTGCGGAATTCCGGCGCGGTTGCGGTGATCGAAGGCGCCGGTAATCACTGCTGCGAGTACATGACCGGCGGAATCGTTCTGGTGCTGGGTCGAGCCGGGCGGAACTTCGCCGCGGGCATGTCCAATGGTGTCGCGTATGTGATCGATGAGTCGGGCACGTTCTCCACTCGCCTCAATAACGATATGGTAGACCTGAACGAGGTGGAGGGGGAGGACCTCGAGCTCCTGCGCAAGCTGATCCACGAGCACGAAGAGAAGACGGTGAGCGCCCGGGCCAGGAACATTCTGGTGAACTGGGACGAGTTCGTGCCGCTGTTCAGGAAGGTGCTGCCGAAGGGTGCAGAGGAACTAGTTAATACGATCCGGGCGAATTACCTGGAGACGGCGCCCCGGGAGGCGGAGCTCATCCTCGAGCAACGCACGGCCTGAACCGGAACATCCCCGCATGACCGCGGCCACCGTATGGCGGCGCTGTTTCTGTTATTTGCGCGTGATGCGCAGCCGGCCCAGGAAGGCCGGCCTCTTCAGTATCGCCGGTCTTCGCACCGGTGGAAGCCGGGAGGCTACCGAGACCCGGACGTAAGCCACCCAATTGACCCAGTCTCACTATGTGGCTAACTTGCTAAGCAGCAAGCAAGCTGCAACCTCTTGCACGAGCGACAATTGCAACCCAAGCCGGACCGCATCCGAGACGCCGACCGAAGCCGAGGAGCCATCCTCGACGCCGCGGAGCGCCTGTTCGCCGAACAAGGCTTCGATGCCACCAGTCTCACCCAGGTGGGCGGGGCCGCGGGGGTTTCGCGGGGCACTCCGGGCTACTTCTTCCGCAGCAAAGCCGAGCTCTATCGGGCGGTCCTGGACCGCTCGCTGGCCGAGGTAAGGGAGGCGGTGCGGGTCGGCCGCGAGCGCGCCCTGGCGAGCAATGAGGACGCGGAGACCATTCTGGCGGGCGCGGTGTCCGACTACTTCGACTTCCTGGCGGCGCGTCCCTACTTCATCCGGCTGATCGAGCGCGAGGCGTTGAGCAACGCCCCACCACCGGCGGGGGTGGACCATCTCTCCGCCGGGCAGGAGGCGCTGGCCGCGATCAGCGCGGAGCTCGGTCTCGACGACTCGCCGTCGGGCGAGGCGTCTCAGCTCCTGCTCAGCATCATCTCCCTCTGCTGGTTTCCCTTGATCCACGCGCACACCGTCGCACCCGCGGTGGGCGTAAGCCTGAGTGATCCCGACGCGCTGGAACGGCGCAAGCGTCACGTGATTTCCCTGGTGCTGCACGGTCTCCGCGGCGCCCCTGTTGCCTCAACCTCCACCGAGCCCTCGACCCATGACTGATCTTCTCACCCCACCGGTACGGACTACTCACACTCCGTTGGCCACGGAGCAGGAAGCCCGCGAAGTTGCCGAGGCAGCGAGAGAAAAGGATTGGCAGGCACCCAGCTTCGTGCGGGAGCTGTTCGAGGGGAACTTTCGACTCGACCTGGTGCACCCTTTTCCCCAGCCGGATCCAACCGACCTGGCCCGCGCCAAACCGTTCATGGAAAAGCTCGAGCGGTTCATGCGCGAACGGGTGGACAGTGACAAGATCGACCGCGAGGGGAAAATCCCACCCGAGATCGTGAAGGGGTTGGGCGAGATCGGCGCGTTCGGCATCAAGATCCCGACCGAGTACGGCGGCCTGGGGCTGAGCCAGTACAGCTACACCCATGCGGTAGGATTGGTCACCAGCCAGGACGGCAACCTCACTGCCCTGCTCTCCGCGGCGCAGTCGATCGGCGTACCCACGCCGCTCAAGCTCTTCGGCACCCCGGACCAGAAGAAGAAGTATCTGCCCCGCCTGGCGCGCGGCGCGGTCTCGGCGTTCGCCCTCACGGAGAATCATGTCGGATCGGATCCGGCGGCCCTGAGCACGACGGCGACGCTGTCGCCGGATGGTCGCCACTACATCCTGAACGGCGAGAAGCTCTGGTGCACCAACGGCACGATCGCCGAGCTGATGGTGGTGATGGCGCGGACCGGTCCGAAGCGGATCACCGCGTTCATCGTGGAGACCGACTGGCCCGGCGTGGAGGTGGTGCAGCGGCTGCACTTCATGGGACTCAAGGCGCTGGAGAACGGCATCATCCGGTTCACCAACGTCAAGGTCCCGGTGGAAAACGTGCTCTGGGGCGAAGGCAAGGGCCTGAAGCTGGCGCTGATTACCCTGAACACCGGCCGACTCACGCTCCCAGCCTCGGCGGTGGCCGGGGCCAAGCGGGCACTGGAGATCGTGCGCCGGTGGGCTGCGGAGCGAGTCCAGTGGGGCCAGCCGATCGGGAAGCACGATGCGATTGCTCAGAAGATTGGACGGATGGCGGCCGATATCTTCGCCATGGAGGCGGTGAGCGATCTTGCTTCGCTGATGGCCGACCGGGGTAATACCGACATCCGGCTCGAGGCCGCGATGGCCAAGATGTGGAACACCGAGGTGGGCTGGCGCATCGTGGACGATACGCTCCAGATCAAGGGTGGGCGCGGATACGAGACGGCGGACAGTCTCCGGAGCCGGGGCGAGCGGCCCGATGCGGTCGAGCGGATGATGCGGGACTACCGCATCAACCTGATCTTCGAAGGTTCCAGCGAGATCATGCGGTTGTTCATCGCCCGCGAGGCGGTGGATACCCACCTCAAGCTGGCGGGCGACCTGATCGATCCCGAGGCGCCAATCGGGAAGAAGATTCAGGCACTCCTCAAGTCCGGAGCATACTACGCTTACTGGTATCCCAAGCTCTGGTTGGGCCCGGGATTGATCCCGCAGTACAGTGAATTCGGCGCGCTGGCGACGCACGTGCGGTTTGCGTCCCGGTCCAGCCGGCGGTTGGCGCGTACCCTGTTCCACTGTATGGTGCGGTTCGGCCCCAAGCTGGAGAAGCGCCAGGCTGTATTGGGCCGGCTGGTGGAGATCGGGGCCGAGTTGCTGGCGATC
>DASUVR010000430.1:0-4065 GCA_036378855.1 Gemmatimonadales bacterium
ACCTGCCCCAGTCCACCGACAAAATCCGGCGGGTGCGCGGCCTGCTGGATCAGCGTGGCAGCAGGGCCTCGCTGGAAGTAGACGGCGGCATCACCGTGGAGACAATTGGAGAGGCATGGAGCGCGGGCGCTGACACCTTTGTGGCAGGTACTGCTGTATTTGGTACCTCCGATCCGGCTCAGGCGGTCCGCGAGCTGAAACGGCAATGTACGGTCCGGGTGTAGCTGCATGACCCGTCCCTGGTTGCTGGTTGGCCTGATCGTGAGTAGCCTGGCCATCGGCGCAACCATCCTCACCAGATACGGGCCAGACGTGGAGCAGGTCGCGGTCGGTACAACGGCGCCGGACTTTCATGCGGTAGATCTCGCCACTGGCGATTCGGTGAGTTTGCGAAACCGTTACCGGGGAGCGGTAACCCTGGTCAACGTCTGGGCCACCTGGTGCGAGCCCTGCCGGATCGAGATGCCCGCCATGGAGCGGCTGTATAGCTCCCTCGCTCCCCATGGATTCAAAATTGCCGCTGTGAGCATCGACGAAGGACCGCCCGAGGACGTCCGGGCCTTTGGCCAGGACCTCGGTCTTACCTTCGACCTGCTTCAGGACCGGAGCACCAAGGTGCAGCAGATCTATCAGACAACAGGAGTTCCGGAGAGCTTCCTGCTCAATCGTGAGGGCGTAATCGTGAAACGCGTGATCGGGGCCCACGATTGGAACTCGCCCGTGAATCGCGCGCTGATCACACGACTACTCGAGGAGACTAGACAGTAGAATGGCCCGGCTGGTGCTCGGCATCGAAACCTCCTGCGACGAGACCTCCGCCTCGGTGGTCCGCTGGGAGAATGGTGCGCCCTCGTTGGCCTCGCTGATCATCCTCTCCCAAGACGTGCATCGCATTTTCGGTGGAGTTGTTCCCGAGCTGGCCAGCCGGGCGCACGTCCAGGCCATCGGGCCCGTGGTAGAGCAGGCACTGAGAGAAGCCGATTGTCGGTTTGACGATCTGGACGGCATAGCGGTGACCGCCGGCCCCGGATTGGTGGGCGCCCTCTTGGTCGGCGTGATGTATGGCAAGACACTGGCGTTCAGCCTCGATCGCCCGTTGATCGGGATCAACCATCTGGAGGGACACCTCTTCGCGCCCACCCTGGAAGATCCTGAGTTCGAGCCTCCATTCGTCGGCCTGCTGGTGAGTGGTGGCCATACCATGCTGCTCGACGTTCCTCAGTGGGGTGAGTATCGCCTGCTGGGACAAACGCTCGACGATGCGGCGGGCGAGGCATTCGACAAAGTGGCCAACCTGCTGGGTCTTGGTTATCCGGGAGGAGCAGCGATCGAGCGGCTGGCCCGGGAAGGTCAACCCGGGCGCTTTCGTTTCCCCAGTCCGATGCTCCAGGAGCTCGATCGCGAAGGCGCCAATCGTTACGCCTTCTCGTTCAGCGGCCTGAAGACGGCGGTGCTTCGCACAGTACGCGACGACTCCAGCAATCGTTCCCCGATCGATCCGGCCGATGTTGCACGAGGATTTCAGGATGCCGCCATCCAGGTACTCGTCGCCAAGACCGCCCATGCAGTCGAGGCCAGTGGCTACGGCCGGGCTATGGTCGGGGGCGGCGTCGCTTGTAATCGCGCTTTGGTCGCCCTCCTGCGAGAGCGACTGGCGGGACGGGCCCAGGTCAGCGTAGCTTCACCGCGACTCAACACCGACAATGCGGCCATGATCGCGGCGGCGGGAGCCTGGCGGCTCGATCGGGGCGAACGAAGCGGCCTAGATCTCGAGCCGCGCGACGATCTTCCACTGCCTGGCCTGACCTTCCACTCACCCGGATTAGTCTGATGACGATCTACCCGTTCATTGTCCACCTGGGCCCGCTGGAGGTCACCGGATACGGGCTGATGTTGATGGTCGCCTTTCTCATGGGAGGCTGGCTCATCGCACGCCAGCTTCGCGAGCGCGACCTCCGGGAGGAATACGCCGCGGACATCGTGGCCGCGGCTGTCATCGGTGGAATCATCGGGGCCAAACTCTGGTACGTCGCGCTCACCCGAGATCCGGGCGCTCTCTTCTCCCGCGGCGGACTGGTCTGGTACGGTGGATTCATCGGCGGAGCTTTGGCGGTGATCCTGAATGGCTGGCGGTTGAAGGTGCCGCTTCGATGGACCATGCAGATCGCCGCTCCGGCCCTGGCCGCGGCCTATGCTCTCGGCCGGGTAGGATGCTTTCTGGTGAATGACGATTATGGAAGACCGAGTAATCTGCCCTGGGCCGTGCGCTTCCCCGATGGCCTGCCTCCGTCAACCGCCGGGAATCTGCACCAACTTTTTGGAGTCCCGATCCCGGCCGGGACCGACCCGTCCACGGTTCTCGCCGTTCACCCCACTCAGCTGTACGAAGTGACGGCCATGCTGCTGGCCTTCGCGGTTCTCTGGGTATTGCGCAAAAAGGGCAAACCGATCGGTTGGCTTTTCGGCTTGTACCTGGTTTTTGCTGGGACGGAGCGCTTCCTGGTTGAAATCGTGCGGGCTAAGGACGATCGGTTTCTGGGTCCCTTCACCCTGGCTCAGCTCACCAGCGTCATCCTGGTCCTGATCGGGGCAGCTCTCTTGATGGTCTGGAGAAGAGGAGAGGGTCCGCTGCCCGGCTTCTACCTGGAAACTGGCAGGAAGCCGGCGCCGTCAAAGATTTAGTCGCCTCCACAAACCCTTACACCTCAGCCACTTAGCTCGAACTTTCGAGTTTCCGTACAGCATCTTTACGTCTTTTGCACTCGGGCAGCGCTCGGGCTTTTCACCCTAAGTCCCACAGTGGTGGCCGTTTAGGGCAGATGAGCCAAATGGCACTGCCCTTGCTTTACTAATGCCCGGGAAGCTCAAGGGCTTCACACGAAAAGTGGTAGGTCGAAGAAGGGTGGAGCGGGCACTTCGGCCCGTCTCCGTAAACTCAGGGGGCGATCTACCACTCACTTACGCAAACGGCCCGTCATTTGACGGGCCGTTTGCATTTCCCTCTTGGAGTCTCAGTCCAGCAGGTTTCTCTCCGCCACCACGATCCCGTCGCCATCGGCATAAAGAAATGAGCCAGGGACAAATGCCACGCCGGCAAAGGTGAGCGTGCGTCCCCGCTGGCCAACTCCCGCTTTGCCGCTCCGGAGGGGTACGCTGTTGAGGGCCCGAATTCCGATGGGAATCTGACTGAGCTCCGCGGTGTCCCGCACGCCTCCGTTGATCACCAATCCCGCCCAGCCATTCTCGTGGGCCACGCCCCCAAGGCGCCCGCCTACCAGTGCGCAACGACGCGAGCCGCCCCCGTCGATTACCAGAACCCGCCCCCCGCCATCGGTTTCCAGAATCTGCCGAACCAACGCGTTGTCCTCGAAGACACTCAGCGTCTCGATCGGACCGCTGAACTTTGCCAGGCCGCCATATTCCCGGAATTCAGGTTGGGCAACCTGCACCAGCTCAGGGTACCCATCACACAGATCGGCGGTGGTGAACTCCACTCAGGTTTTTCGGGAGCGCGACTCGGGCGCGTCGGTGAGATTTCCCTTCATTCGCTCCACTTCCGAACGCATTTCGCTCAAGTCCGCTTCCATCCGCTCCAGAGAACGGAGCAGGTCGCGACTTGCCTCGGGTGGAACTGGGGCAGGAATCGCCACAGCAGGCTCCCGGCGCAGTGGCTCGGGGAACCCCGAGGTCCGATGGCGACTGCGGGGCTCTATCACGAAGGTCCACACCAGAGCCAGGATGAGCAAAGCGATGAGCAGACCCTGGGCCAGCAACGACTCGACCGTAGGATAAATGCCGAGGGCGGGGACTCGGGGCCCACCCAGAACGATAGTGGTCGAGACTATGCCGCCCTCCTGTAGCTCGGCCACGGCTTTCCCGGCGAAGACAAACGCCATGTAGTACAGAAACCCGCTGGTCACTCCGAAGAAGGGCTTCAATGGAAGCCGCAGGCCAAAACGGTTGATGGCCAGGTAGACCACAACCATGCTCAGCGACCCGAGCAGGATTCCGGCGAGGATAGGCATGGTCGCGGCAGGTGAACCGCCGGTGACAAACAGCGCCTTG
>DASUVR010000431.1:0-2279 GCA_036378855.1 Gemmatimonadales bacterium
GTCGAATTGCCCCCGACCTTCGCGGCATGGGGCAATCCGACGCTCCGGACCTCGGGTACAGCATGAACATCTACGCCACGGACCTGGCTGGTCTTCTCGACGCACTGGACATCGAAAACGTGGTGCTCTGCGGGTTATCGATGGGCGGGTACATTGCCTTCGAGTTCCTCCGGCACTGGCGCTCGCGGGTTCGAGGTCTGGTGCTCGTGGATACCCGGGCGGGAGCGGATAGCGCTGAGGCTCGCCGGGCGCGGGATAGCTCCGCCGCCAGTGCCCGCGATGGTGGCCCCGCAGCTATCGCCGAAATGATGTTGCCCAAACTGCTGGCACCATCAACTCTGGCTGAACAGCCCGACATTGTGGAGCGCGTTCGCCAGATGATTCTCCGCACCCCCGTGGCCGGCATCATCGGTGCGCTGGCGGCCATGCGGGACAGGCCGGACAGTGAGCCTCTACTCCCAACCCTGGGCGACATTCCCACCCTCATTGTGGTAGGCGAGGCAGATACCGTCACCCCTCCGGAACAAGCAGAAGCCATGGCCCGGGCCATTCCGGGCGCTCAACTCGCCGTCGTCCGCGGAGCCGGCCATCTGTCGCCGCTGGAGCGTCCGGACGAGGTTTCGAGACGCCTGGCAGAATTCGTGGGCGCGTTGGGGTGAAACCTTTCGGGGGGCTTGGGCGTCTAAACCTATGGCGGCGGCATTTTAGCTATCAGCCGTCGTTGATGTCCTTCCCTACCTAGGCTCCGGGATCGCGGCCAAGCAGTACGATCCCGGGGCTCCTTTCTTTTGGCTGAGAGAGTCGGTCCTATCTCTGGGGCCTGCCCGGCGGTGTGCTGCTGTTGAAGACTTCCTTGTTCTTCTCGATATAGGACGTGTACTGCGGCGGAACATCCTCCTCAGGGAAGATCGCGGTAACCGGACACTCCGGCTCGCAGGCTCCGCAGTCGATGCACTCATCTGGATGAATGTAGAGCTGATCCTCACCCTCATAGATGCAATCTACCGGGCATACATCTACGCAGGCCCGATCCTTCACCCCAATGCAGGTCTCGACAATTACATAAGTCATGCTACGGCTCCCCTATAAGGACGCCGTGCGGCCACGGCATCGCCAAGTTATACGAAAGCTAATTTGGCGGCGCAAGGGGCGCACATGTCCTTACTTTGCTGATGAATGCTCGCGCTGATTTTCCTGTGTGCCCTCTGTGTTCTCGCCGGGCCGGCCCGCGCGCAGTCCTGTCCTTCGCCGCCAACGGCACTGGTGCTCTCCGGTGGTGGGGCCAAGGGCCTGGCTCACATCGGGGTCCTGCGGATCCTCGACAGCCTGGGGATCCGTCCTGACCTGATCGTGGGCAGCAGCATGGGAGCGATCATCGGCGCGATGTATGCCAGCGGTTACACCGGCCGAGAGATTGATTCCTTGGCGCGTTCGCTACCGATCTCCGACCTCTTCCGCACCTATCAACCGCGTGGACCCCGGGCATGGGGCCCAGTGCAGCCGCTGCTCCTGTGGGAACAAGGTGAGCGGGGATTCAACCTGCAGAGCGCCTCAGTAGCCGAAAGCGAAGTAAATGCCCTGCTCAACGGGGCCATGCTGCGAGGCAATCTGCTGGCTCGAGGCAACTTTGATTCGCTACCCATCCCCTTCCGTGCCGTTGCTACCGACCTCCGCAACCGATCGCCGGTAGTCCTGAGCTCGGGTGACTTGGCGCGGGCGGTCCGGGCGAGTTTTGCCATTCCGCTCATCTTCACACCCGAGTCCCTGAACGGTCGGATACTGACGGATGGTGGACTGGCCGCGAACATACCAATCACCGTGGCCCGAGAGGTTGGAGCTCAACGGGTCATCGTTTCCGATGCTACCGAGCGTCTGGCTGATTCCCTCGATATCTATTCACCGATCGTGCTGGCTGACCGCCTGCTCGGGTTTCTGTTTCAACAAGAACGGGACACCCTTCGGCCTGGCGATGTATTGGTCCGCCCTGATGTGGAGGGCTTCACCAGCCTGAATTTCTCGCCTGACAATGTCGCGGCGTTGATCGAGCGAGGCAGCATGGCCGCGGAATCCACCCTCGCCCGAAATCGTTGCCTGCCGCGAGGCCCGCCGGAGCCTGCTCGCCCACTGCCCCGATTGGTCAGCAGCTACTCGATCGAAAGCCGGAATCATTCCGAACGGCTTGCTCTCGAAAGGCTCCTCGGCCTTGGGATCGAGGATTCGCTCGACGTCTCACTGCTCAAAGGCCGTGTGCGGCATCTCGCGCAGGTCGATGCCTATCA
>DASUVR010000432.1:0-4525 GCA_036378855.1 Gemmatimonadales bacterium
CCTGCCGTCGCCTGGTTGTGTCAGCCAGCGAGGTATCCGGACGCCCGGTCTGCGGACGGCGCTGCTGAGCAGGCACCTGCGCTTCCGCCCGCGCCCCCAGCAGAGCCAGAAGGAGAAACAGGCCCGCGGTTTTACCCGCCAGCGACTCCCGCTCCCCCCGGCGGCGGCGGCGCTGCAAAATGAGGGAGCCGGCAAACCCCACCTCGTACAGCACCATGAGCGGCAGCGTCATCATGGTCATGGAAAGCACATCCGTACCGGGCGACAGCACGGCTCCCGCGACAAACGCGAGCACGATGGCGTAGCGCCGAAATCGGTTCAGCTCTGCCGGTCCAACAACCCCGAGCCACGACAGGATGATGATGATGAGCGGCAGCTCGAACGACAGGCCGAGGGCGAGCGTGACCTGCAGGACGAAGCTGAAGTAGGCGTCGTAGGTGATGAACGGAGCGATCGCTTCGGTCTGGAAGCTGAACAGCACGCGGAGGGCCTGAGGTACCACGAAGCGGTAGGCCAGGCCCGCACCGGTCAGAAACAGCCCCATCCCCACGAAGAGGGACGGTACCAGGGCGCGCTTTTCCCGCTGGTACAGGGCGGGAGCCAGGAAGGCCCACGTTTGCCACAGGATGATGGGGGAGGCGAGAACCAGGCCTACCAGCATGCCCAGCTTGAGCACGATCATCACCGGCTCAGTGGGGCTGGTGACCACCAGCTTGCCGCCAGTGAGATACGGAGCGATCGGTTCTTTCAGGACGCTGACCAGCTGGAATCGCTGGACCAGCCAGAGCCCCAACCCACACCCCACCACCACGGCGGCCAGCGAACGGAGGATTCTGTGGCGCAATTCCTCGAGATGATCGAGGAACGGCATTTCTCCAGCAGCGCCCGTCATGGAGGGGAGACGCCCGGGCTTACCGCCCGAGCGCCTTCAGTCGATCACGAGCCAGGGCTGCTTCATCGGATTGGGGATATCGCTGTACCACGCGCTGATACGCGTCCCTGGCCTTCTTGGTGTCCTTCCTCCGTTCGGCCAGCAAACCCAGGTTGTACAGGGCCGAGCTTGCGCGGGAGGAGTTGGGATACTTCTGCATTACCTGCTCGTAATACGCCGCCGCCGAATCCGGATTCTCCGCCGCAAAGCTTTGCCCAATGAAGTAGAGAGCGTCTCCGGCTCGATCGCTGGTGGGATAGACCCTCAGCATCTCGCGTAGGCCGAGGCGGGCGGTGGAGGTGCTGCCTCGCCGGAGTTGTGCCAGCGACGCTTCGTACATCTGGTCTGCCGAAGCCGCCGAGCTCGCCCCGGACCGGCTGGTGTCGCCTGGTGCGGCGGTTGCCAGCTGCTCGCCCCGGGCCTCGAGCTGAGTGCGCAGCTCACTCAGACGCTGCTGGCTCTGACCAGTGAGCTCCTGCAGTTGCACCAGCTGCTGCTGGATGTTGTACAGATCGCTGGCGAGGTCTCCGCGCAACTGCCCGACCGCCCGGCGGCTGGAGGTGAGCGAGTCCATGATGCGCTGCTGTACTCGGATCACCTCATTCAACTGTGCCGCGCGAACGGAATCCCTCCGTGCCGTTTCCGCCTTGAACAGGGCCACATCGTCCTGCACCCGCTGGATGTCTCCCTTGGAGACGCAGCCGGCGAGAGCCCAGATCGCGGGAGCGCCGAGCCAGACCCTCAGCCTCACAGAACCCGTCACTGTGGCGCGGTCAGGTTGTTGCCCCCGGCTGTGATCTCGAACTCATCACGCCGGTTCTGGGCGTAAGCCGTCTCGTCATTTCCCGGGTTCAGCGGGCGCTCCTCGCCGTAGGATACGACTTCGAGGCGGGAGCCGTCCACGCCCTTGTTCTCCAGATACCGCTTGGCGGCGGCGGCGCGGCGGTTGCCCAGCGCGAGATTGTACTCGTCCGATCCGCGCTCGTCGGCATGGCCGGCGATCCGCAGCTTGACTTGCGGATTGGCGGCCAGGATGGCGGCCTTGCGATCCAACGTCTGCTGATCCGCAGTACGAACCACAGCCTGGTCATAATCGAAGTTGATCATGGCGGAGAGATCGGCCGATACCGTGCGGGCCTTTTCTGCGGCCTCGCGCTCCATCCGCTCCTTCTCCAGTCGTTCCCGCTCGGCGCTGTCATCCACCGGCTCAGGAGCCGGCGTTGGCGCGGCAGTGGGCGTGGGCTCAGGAGCCGGCTCTTCCGGAGCGGCCTTTCCACCGCAGGCGACGGCAAAAGCGGCGGCAGTCAAGAGCAGCAGCAGGGATGGTGCTCGCATCATCACTCCGAAATCATGGGTTGGGGACGGGAGTGGTCCGCCCGAGTCGGCGAGACCACGCTGGAAGCCGAGCGGCGCCGGGCGTACCCAGTTGCCGCACTCGACCGGTTTCGATGTCGACAATCCACATCTGACGGCGGCCGCTTCGGTCGGAGATGAAGGCCACGTGGCGCCCATCAGGCGACCAGGTAGGATCTTCGTTCCTGCCCGAAGAGGTGAGCTGCCGAACCCGCCGTGCCGCGACGTCGACCAGGAAGATTTGGGGGCTACCGGAGACCTCGCGATGGAACACAACACTGGCCCCGTCCGGGGACCACTCGGGAGCATTCGAGCTTCCTGTGGCGCCATAGTCAAATGGCGCCAGCAGCTCCTGATCGGTTCCATCCGCTGCCATTACGTACAACTGAGGCGGCCCTGCCCGCGTGGAAATGAACGCGATGCGCCGCCCATCTGGCGAAAACGTTGGGCTTAAGTTGTCCGCGAAGCGTCCCACGGTCAAGCGCTGCGCGCAGCAGCGCTCCACCACATTCGCGGTATAGACGTCGGTTCCCTTTTCGTCCGAATGGGCAAAGGCGAGAGTGCGTCCGTCGGGTGAAAAGGTGGGCGTGATGTTGAGTGCCGTTTGCGAGCCTGGAACTATGAAGCCGCCTGTTCCACTCAGGGGTTGCACCACGATCCCCCCTTTGCCTTCACCCATCTGAGTGAAAGCCAGGCGCTGCCCGTCCGGTGACCAAGCCGGAGAGAGCGAGGTCTGCCCCGCCGGCGTCAGCGGAACGATGTCCTCCCCGTCGCTATCGATCCGATATACTCGACCGCCCGACACGAACATCAGGCGACTGGCCGCGGCTCCTGGGCTCCCGCTGGCCCAGCGCGCCACTTCGTCGGATATGCGGTGGACCTCGAGCCGGAAGTCCACGGCCGTTGTGGCGGGAAGCGTGACGGATTTCTGGCTTTGCATCTTGGCTTCGCCCAGATCGTGTAACCGGGCTGTCACCCCGCTCGACGCCGGAACCAGCTCCACCGCGAACTGTGCACCGAGGGAGCGATACAGGTCGTAGTTCACACCCGCCGCCGCCTCGGCGGACCCGCGACCACTGGCAGAGGCCTGAGGCAGGTCGGCCACGGTAATCATCTCGAAGCGGTCGGTGTAATCCAGGTCTCGCCGCACCATGGCGCGCACCGAATCAAGACCGGTCCCAGGTACGACGACCAGGCCGGGACGCGTCCCGGGCCGATAATCGACTCCGATCCGAACGCCCTCTTCCACTCGAGTCGTGTCCTGCGCCAGCACCGTTCCGGCGGTGCCGACGAGTCCAAGCAGGAAAACCGAAAATTTGATCATTGAGTCGGCTTGAAGTAAAAGCTCACCGGGAGCACATCGGCATCCCAGCCATCAGGTAACGGGCCGAAGGCCCGAGTGTTGCCCGCGGCCTCAACGGCGCCCTGGGCGTTCAAATCGAACGCAAAGCTGCCCGAGCGAGTGACGAAGTGAATGTCCCGGACTGATCCATCTCTCAGAATCAAGAAGCTGATCTCCGCGAAATTGCGTTGATTGGCTGACGCCCGGTCCCAGCGCTGGTAGATCTGGGTTACGATGTTCCGCAAGTATTCGGGATAGGGGAACGCCAGGCCCGGCGTCTTGATGGTCGCTACATCGCTCCCGGTGCTGGGCGTCTCTCCCGGAGCCGGAGTTGCGGGGGACGTCGTTTTGGGTGGCGGCTCCTTCTTCTCTTCGGTCGGTGGTGGCGGCGTCTTGGGCTTCGGGGGCGCCGGCGCCTTCGTCGGTTTGGGCGGCGTAGGCTTGACCGGGGCCGGCTTCTCCTCCGGCGGCGGCGTGGGCAGGGCCTCCCGGGCCAGTCGCTTCTGTGTCGGCGCCGGAGCCGCTACCAGATCCACGGCGTAGGTTGGAGGAGCTGCCTTGCTCGGCTTGACCGTGCCGAGAAGAAATCCCACCGCAGCCGCGTGTATCAGGAGGGTCCCGACCATTCCGGCCGCACGACCCGGCGGCTCCCGGTCGGAACTCCGAATCTTCACGACGATTCTTCCTCGGCGGCGACGAGTCCTACGTTTTGCACTCCGGCACTCCGGATGACTGCCAACACCCGCACCACTTCTCCGTAGGGTACTCGGGTGTCCGCCTGCAGGTAGACCCCGCTCGGTTTACGGGTCGCTACCAGCGACCGAAAGGTGACCCGGAAATCAGTGTAGGACACTGGAGTTTGATCAATGAAAATGCGGCCGTCCCGATTGACCGTCACC
>DASUVR010000433.1:0-4108 GCA_036378855.1 Gemmatimonadales bacterium
CGGGCTGGGCTTCAATACCGCGACGGCCGGGCCGATCTACGCACTTTATGTCAGCTCGGTGTATCTGCTTTCGGTTCCCGGCGGATGGATTGCGGATCGAGTACTGGGCCTCAGGCGCGCCGTCTTCGTGGGCGGCGTCATCATCATGGCGGGTCACATTTGCCTGGCTCTTCCCACGCTGAGCACGTTCTATCTGGGCCTGGTTCTGATCGCGGTTGGCACCGGCATGTTGAAATCCAACGTGAGCGTGCTGGTCGGTAAGCTGTACCCGCCGGATGATGACCGGCGCGATGCCGGCTACTCCATCTATTACATGGGGATCAACAGTGGCGCCTTCATCGCCCCATTCATCACCGGCTGGCTGGCTCAGGGAGAAGGCTTCAAGCGCATTCTGGCTTCCGCCGGATTTCAGCCGAACTCTTCCTGGCATTGGGGATTCGGCGCCGCGGCAGTCGGAATGTTCCTGGGCTTGATCCAGTACGTGGTGGGAGGGAAGCATCTGTCTGCCGACGGGCTGCACCCGGCCCGGCCCAGCGACCCCGTCGCCGCGGCACGGATCGATCGCCAGGTTCGGGTAGTCGGGATAATTACGCTGGTCGTTGGGCTGACGGTGGCGGTGCTGGTGGGTACTGGGCTGCTGCGGCTCAACCCGGAAACTATCTCGCGGAACTTCAGCTGGGTGCTGATTGCGGTCACGGTTTCATTCTTCTGCTGGCTATTCCTCAGCCGAGGGTGGACCAGAGAGGAGCGGAAGAGCCTGCTAGTGATCGCGGTGTTGTTTGCGGCTGCGGCAGTTTTCTGGATGGCGTATGAGCAGGCCGGCTCGACCCTCAATCTGTTTGCGGCGCGAAGCACCAATAACTCGGTCCTGGGGCACAGCTTTCCTCCCAGCTGGTATCAAGCGCTGCCGCCCCTGTTCATCATCATCTTTGCTCCCGTGTTTGCCGCCGTCTGGCTCCGGTTAGGCCGCCGAAACCCCTCCAGTCCGGCCAAGTTCGCGCTGGCGCTCCTGCTCCTGGGCCTCGGCTTTGCCGTGATGATCGGTGCGGCCGGCGCGGCTGCCGGCGGTGCTCGAGTGAGCCCACTCTGGCTGGTGCTTTCGTACCTGCTGCAAACATTGGGAGAGCTGTGTCTCAGCCCGGTTGGCCTGAGCGCGATGAGCGTTCTAGCTCCATACCGTATCGCAGGCCTGGTGATGGGTGTCTGGTTCCTGGCTCTGTCGGTGGGCAACTATCTGGCCGGTATGGCATCCAGCTTCTATGAGACGTTGCCGCTGACAACCTTGTTCACCATTGTGACCGCCACAGCTCTCGCCACGGCTGTTGTCCTCACCTTTCTGATCAAGCCTATCAGGAGGATGATGGCTCGCTCCTAGCGACTGATCCTGTCTGCCGGTAAAGCAGTAGGATCAGCCGGGCTGCTCTTGAAGACTTGAAAAAGATACCAGAGCGAAGGAAGCAGAATCAGGCCACCGGCGGCCACAACGATCAAGGTCAGCCGTAGAGTGGATTCGGGCGCCGCCGTATTGCGGACGGTGAAGTTCGGAGGCAACAGGAACGGATACTGAGCCACGGCCCAGCCCCAGAAGATCAGGGAGACCTGTAGGCCCACGCCCAATCGTGCCAGCCGATAACGCCGATACCACAGCGCAGCCAGAACCGAGACCGCCGCGGCGGCGGTGAGGAGGTGCAGGGGGAGAGCCCAGGCAGACTCCATCAGTCCGCCTCGAACCAGTGGCGCAGACCGGGGCGAGAGCAACAAGACCAGCGCAGAAGCGAAGAACAGGACAACTCCGCAAGCCAGAGCTCGCCGCCGGAAGTCCTCGCACAGGTCCCGGTCCACGCTTTCCAGAGTCAGGAACACCGCTGCCAAAAACGCAAACAGTACCAGGGTCAACAGGCCGACACTCAGCCCGAAAAGGGTGAGCCAGGGCTCGACGAACCGCTGCGCAAAACTGCCCTGGATATCCCCACCTACCCGCCCCGATGCCACCGCCCCAATGGACACTCCGAGCAGAATGGGAGTGATCACGCTGGCGCTGGAAAAAATCCGTCCCCAACGACGCTGGGCCGCGTCGTGCTGACTGTCATACGTGCGAAAGGAGAAGGCGGAGCCGCGGAGTACGATGCCAACCAGCATGAGTGTGAGCGGGATGTGAAGCACGGTGCCGAGACGGGCGTAGACCGGAGGGAAGCAGCTGAAGGTCAGAACGATGGCAAGAATGAGCCAAACGTGATTGGCCTCCCAGATCGGACCAATGGCGTGTGCGATGACCTCCCGTTGCCGATTCCGGCGAGGGCCCGACGCGAGCAGATCCCAGACGCCTCCACCGAAATCCGCTCCGGCAAACAAGACATATGCATTGAGCGACAGCGCGAGTGTCGCCGCCAGGACGTCGGGCAGGTTCAGGTCAGGCACGAGCCACCGTGGGGACATACACCCGACTCCATTCACTGGACTTGGGGCTGCGGATGATCTGCCGGTAAAGCAGCCAGGCAACAATCACGCCGAGAAAACAGTAGAGCAGGGTGAAGAGCAGGAAGGGAACGACCAGGCCCGGCATGGGGGTCACCGCGTCTGCGGTGCGTAGCACGCCCTGGATGATCCAGGGCTGCCGGCCAACCTCAGTGACCGTCCATCCGGCCTCGATGGCGATAAAGCCCATCGGCGCTCCCAGAGCGATTGCCCGCAAGCGCCATCGGCTTCCGATCAGGTCTTTGCGGCGAAGCCAGGTCCACAGGACCCACAGAGAGACCAGGGCGAGGTAGGTGCCTAGAGCCACCATGACCTGGAAGGCGGTGTGAACGATCGGCACGTTGGGCCAGTCCTGCCTGGGAAAATCCTGCAGCCCCCGGACCACGGCATGGGGATCATGGAAGGCAAGCAACGACAACCCGTACGGAATTTTGATGGCATACCGGGTCTCGCCGGACTCCGGGTCGGGGAAACCTCCAATGGTCAAGGGCGCAGCCGCCATGGTTTCAAAATGTGATTCCATTGCGGCAAGCTTGATCGGTTGACGAGCTGCAACGGATCGGGCGCTGAGATCGCCCGAAATCGGTTGCAACACCGCAGCGGGCGCACCCAGGGCCAGGGCGGCGGTCAAGGCGCGTCGATGAAAGGCGTTTGCCGGATCCAGCAGCAGCAGAAAGGCATGGATTCCGGCGACAGCAAACCCGGTGGCCGCGTAGGCCGCGATGGTCATGTGAAGCGTCTGCTGAAAGGCCATGGGATTGAGCATGGCTGCAATCGGATCGATGTTGACCGGCCTGCCACCGACCAGATCGAAGCCGGCCGGAGAGTTCATCCAGGAGTTTGCAGTCACTACGAAGATCCCTGAAGCCGCCCCACTGATCGCCACGGCAATGCCGGCCCACAGATGTGCGCGGGGGGAGATCCGATCCCACCCATATAGATAGACCCCCAGGAAGATCGCTTCGGTGAAGAACGCGAAACCTTCGAGGGAAAACGGCATGCCGACGATGCCGCCGGCCAGCTCCATGAAACCGGGCCAGAGAAGTCCCAGCTCGAATGACAGGACTGTGCCCGAAACGGCGCCGACCGCGAAAAGGATCGCCGTGCCCTTGGACCAGCGTTTGGCGAGATCCAGGTGAATGGGATCGCCGGTTTTCTGCCAGCGGCGTTCGGCGATGACCATGAGCACCGGCATGCCGATGCCAACCACCGCGAAAATGATGTGAAACGCCAGCGAAACAGCCATCTGGGAGCGGGCAGCGAGAAGGTCGGGCATCGGGGAAGGTTATCGCCACCGTGAATCTTTTCCCAGGAGGCCTGAGTAGAGCCTGGAGGGGGGCGCACTCTCCTGCTCTCAACTCATCGCATGGTTTCAGCAACCGGAGGTTTCATGTCGCAACTATCGACTGGATTGCGGGCGGGGATCGTCGCTGCCCTGGCTTTGACGCTGTCCCCATACCCCGGTGCGGCGCAGAGTGCCGGGGGAATGGCAAAAATTCCGGTGACCACGACCTCCTCCGCGGCCAGAGAGCAGTACCTCAAAGGACGCACGCTGGGGGAGAACCTGCGGGCCCACGATTCCCGTCAGTTTCTCGAGGCCGCCGCCGCAAACGACCCCTCCTTTGCGCTGGCC
>DASUVR010000434.1:0-7051 GCA_036378855.1 Gemmatimonadales bacterium
ATCGTCGCCGCCAGCTCTCCGCGCAGTACTTTGAGAGCGACTTTACGCCGGTGCTTCAGGTCCTCGGCGAGATACACGATGGCCATGCCGCCGCTGCCCACCTCGCGATCGATGAGGTAGCGATCACGCAGGGCATCAGCAACGGGTGAGGTCTCAGCAGTCACAGGGAGCTTTGAGAAGGGAAGACGGAATGTGGGTACTGAAGACGAAGAAGGGAAGCGATGCCCGCGTTTCATTGACCGTTCTCCTGCACGGCCAAAAACGCGGCTCCGTTCGCAGCGCCAGACTAGCTCCCGCCTCATTGCCCCCTCCGGTACCGCTCTCCATATTCTGGCCTTCTCACCCCAACCGGAGCCTGTCATGAGAGTTGCCCCAGTCCTGGGCGTGGCAGCGTGGACGCTCCTCCTGCCTGCCGCCCTTCATTCCCAAGCCGCCGAGTCGGACAAAGCCTACATCCAGCGAGCCATGACCGGCGCGCCGCAATCCATCTCGGCCAACGCCGCGATCGCCCGAATCGAGAAAGACGGCAGTGTCACCTCGCTCCGCGAGGGCAAGAATGGCTTCACTTGCGGCACGATAGACGACGGCGGCAACTCGCCGGTCTGCGCCGACCAGGCCGGCTGGGACTTTCTGGTCGCGGCGTTCACCCATCAGGACAAGCCCAAGAGCGACAAGCCCGGTATCGCCTACATGATGCAGGGGGGCCGCCATTGGGAGTCGAAATCGGGCGACATCGTGATGGAGCCGGGCAATGGCGCCCACATGGCCAAGGAGCCGCCTCACTGGATGCTGCTTGCTCCGTTCGACCATGAGACCAGCGGCCTGCCGACCCACCCCAATCCCAATGGGGTCGGCACCTACATCATGTTCGCCGGGACCCCGTACGCCCATCTGATGGTCTATCAGAATCCGGCAAACCTGAAGCTCCGGCCGAGTTAGCTCTCCCAGGGAACTCGGGCGGAAGAACCAGCGGAACAGGCGGAAGGAGCAGAACCGCATAGTCCTTCCGCCTCTCCGCCTCTCCGCCCTTTCCCCCGCTTACCCCCACTCTGGCCCCAGACTCCGGAACAGCGTCCGAAGATCCGTCTTCGGTTTCCGGCACACGAAGATCGGCACGTCCTGCTCCTCCTGGACGCCCGTCGGGTTGCGTGATCGCGCCGCCTCTGTCACCTCGCCCCAGTATTCCCGCAATCGCTCCACACTGCCGCCGACGACGATGACGGTCTCGCCGATCGGCCGGCCGAGACTCCACTGGTAGAAGTCGCCATTGCGGCTGATCGGGTAGGGCAGCCCCTGCTCGGGTCCGTACAGCGCCAGCGCACCAGCCCGGCCGTAGTTGTTCGCCAGAATGGTCGCTCGGCTCCGCTCCCCGGGAGGAAGCTCGCGGAACACAGTCGCCACCGTGGAGACCTGCTCCCTCCAACCGGTCATGTCGGCGTAATCCTGTGGCAGCGGCAGCGATTCTCCCATGTTGGTGCGAGTGGTCCGCGCCACACCCAGTCGGGCAGCGTACCGCGACATCGACTCCGGCGGGAGGATGGGAACTCCGAGCGGCAGGAGCGCGACCCCACCGAGCAGAAGAAAGGCGACAACCGCGGTAAAGACCGCCCTTCTCCAACGCCGGCCCTCGAGCCAGACCTCCAGCATCACTGCTGCCGCGGCAATCAGCAGTGGATGCAGCGGGCCGAAGTAGTAGTCTTTCCCCCGAGTCGCCAGCAGCAGCAGAAACACGGTGAGCGCCAGCAATCCGAGCGGCCGGAAGGGCCGAAGCTTGGCGGAGACGAGCAGGACGATGAGTCCGATGAGCCAGAGCGGGCCGCCGGGCCCGAGCAGGAGGAACTGGCCCAGGAAAAATCCCAGCGGGTCCACATGGCCCAGTTGGGTCGCCCGGAGCTCCCGGGCCTGGGCCAGGAAGGGCCAGCCCCAAGTGATCTGGCCGGCCAGGCTGGGCAAGGCCAGCACTGCCGAAAGCGCCGCGGCAAGCCAGGGCCAAAGGGTGCGTAGGTCTTGCCGGAGGGGCGAGACGGCGATCGCGACCAGCACCCCGGCAACCAGAAACGCCACGCTGAACTTGGTCAATGCGCTCAGTCCCAGCGCCAACCCCAGCACCAACCACCAGCGGCGGTCTCGGCCGTTCAGGAGCTTGACCAACGCCAGCGTCGCCAGGCACCACCAGAGCTGTTCGAACACGACCGGTTGAAACAGCACCCCGGCGCGAAGGAAGAGCGGCGACACCAGTATGGCGAGAGCGGCGAGGAACCCGGCTCTCCGCCGGCCTCCCAGCTCGCCAGCGATCATCGCGACCAGCACTGGCAGCGTTGCGCCCGCCAGGGCGGGGATCAGCCGGACCGAACGGAGCAGGTCGAGAGGAAGGGAGCGGGCCAGCTCGGCCAGCAGGGCGATGAGGGGAGGGAACTGCATCCGAAAGAGATCGAGGTGCTGTCCCATCGCTAGGTAGAGCAGCTCGTCCCGATGAAAGCCGTACCCCGGCTGCGGAAGCATATGGAGGATGAGTGAGATGAGTGCGAGTCCCCAGATCTCGAGAGCCGGCATGGATCCTTTCACATCAATGAGTCGCTTGACCAAACCAAAAATGCTCGTACGTTCGTGCGTCGGTCAGAGCCCGCTCGTTTTCTTCTCGCCCTCAAGACGATTGGAGGTCCGGATGAGCCCACGGAGACGGTGGCTACAGTCGGCAGTTTGTGCGACGGGGTTGGTGTGGGGAATCAGCGGGTGTGGTGATGATAATGACGTCACCGGACCTCCCAGCTTCAATCCCGTGCCAGTAGTCACGCACGACCAGTTGAAAGCCGCTCTTTTGCAGGCTGTCGGGGTGAGCGCGGATGGGGTCCCCGATGGAAACGCCGGTCTCAACCTGAACATGTGGGCGACCGTGGTGGACACCGCCGGCGTCGTCGTCGCAGTGGTCTACAGCGGAACGGGAGAAGGCGACCAGTGGCAGGGAAGCCGGATCATCTCGGCGCAGAAAGCCAACACCGCCATGAATTTCAGTCTGGATGCCGCCTACCTCGGCTTCGGTGGTCTGGCGCTCTCTACCGCCAACCTGTATACCGCAACCCAGCCAGGTGGAAGTCTCTTCGGACTGCAGGAGGCCAACCCGATCAATGAAGATGTGGCCTATGGCGGCAACATCGCGGACTATGGCACCCCGGACGATTTCATGGTGGGCAAGCGCATTGGCGGGACCAACGTGTTCGGCGGCGGGTTCCCTCTCTACGACACCGCCGGCAATCTGGTCGGGGCCGTGGGGGTGAGTGGTGACACGTCCTGTGCCGACCACGCCATCGGCTGGAAGACTCGATTTTATCTTAATCTGGACAACGTTCCTGCCGGGGTCGCGCCCAGCGGCACCGATAACATCATCTACGACATCGATGGCGGTGGAGTCAGCGCAAGCGGCTTCGGCCATCCCCACTGTCTGGATGCGGCGGCCGAATCGGCGGTATCCGATGATTTGCCGGTGAGCTTCCCGGTGGGGGCGCCCGCCGCGTAACTTGCGCAGGCAATCACAGCAATCTTTCGCGACCGAGGACCTTCCGTCTCGGTCGCGGTCGTTTTGTTGGGTTTCGCCTTCTCTTTCGGAGTGGTCTCTCCGCACTCCACCTACGTCAAACCGGGTTTGCGCTGTCCGGCTCTTCTGCACCGCGGGATCAACGAATGGCGGGTCGAGGCCCGGCAGCCGGCCAAGATGGCGGCGGCAATGCAGGAGATCGCTGCTCCTGACCGCCCGGTCCTGCTTCGGGTCGCGTTCGACGCGGGCCACGGCAGGGGGCTTACCAAGAAGCAGCGGGCCGAGGCGGCTGCGGACATTACAGCTTCTTGCTGTGGCAGCTGGGTGGAAAGCCGGAGCCGGCGGTGCCGTAGAACCAGCTTTCTCGAGACGACTAGCGGGTCTCGACGGCGGCCCCCGCGTTCTCCTCCACCACTCGGGCCAAGGCTCCCCAGTCGTTGTCTCCCCATCCCCGGGCCATCGCGGAGAGGTAGTGGTCCCGAATCAGGCTCCCGAGCGGCATGGGCGTGGTCACTTCTTCCGCGGCGCCCAGCGCGAGCCGCACGTCCTTGAGCCCGTGGCGCAGCTTGAATCCGGCGGGCTCCCACCGCCGCTCGGCGATCAGCTTGCCATAGTTCTCGTAGATCGGTGAGCGGAACAGCCGGCCGTTCAGGATCTCGAGAAATCGGGCGGGCTCGATCCCGTACTTCTGCACCAGGGTAAAGCTCTCGCCCATCGCCTCGATGGCGGAGGCGAGCAGGAAGTTGCCGGCGAGCTTGAGCACGTTGGCCACGGGCGGATCGTCGCCCACGATCTCGACGCCCTGCCCAATTGCGGCGAAGACCGGCCGGCAGAGCTCGATCACATCGGCCGGTCCCGCGGTGATGATCCAGAGCTTGCCTCCCGCGGCGGCCTCAGGCCGGCCGAACACCGGCGCGGCCAGGTAGTGCTGCCTGCGGGAGCGATGCTCATCGGTCAGACGGCGGGAGAGCAGGTGGCTGATGGTGCTCATCGACGCATGGGTCGCGTTCGGCTTGAGCCCCGCCAGCGCTCCCTCGTCGCCGAACGTCACGCTTTCGACCGCCGCGTCGTCGGCCAGCATCGTGAGCAGGAGGTCGGCGCCCTGGGCTGCCTCGCGGGGTGACGCCGCAACCCGGAGGCCGGTCTGGCCCAGCTCCTCAGCGCGGCTTCTGGTCCGATTGTACACCGTGAGCTCGAAGCCGGCGTCGAGCAGATTCTTGGCCATGGGGAGACCCATGCTGCCCAGGCCGATGAAGGAGATCCTCATATCTCAACTCGTTGGAAGGCGCCGAAAGCTAACCGATCGAGAAACCACTCCGACTCACCCTGCTACCGTACCGGCCCGAGATACCGGTCGAGCCAGGCCAGCGTCTCTCGCACAAAAACGGTGCGCGGTACGTAGTGCACTCCCTCCGCCACAACGTTGCGCTTCTGGTCCGGCGGCGTGCCGAGCAACTCGAACATCGGCCGGGCTGCGGTCTCCAGCGGGAACGTATTGTCGTACCTCCCATTCAACATGAGCACCGGCGCACGAACGTGGGGCAGGTAGTTGAGGTCATCTACTTCCGGTCGGGCCGGCCGGAAGTTCAACCCCGCTACACCCAGCACAGCGGCCTTGAACCGCCGCTCGATCGCGAGCATTACTCCCCCGAGCCTTCCACCCCAGCTGAATCCGAGATATGCAATCCGGGTGCTGTCGATGTCCCCTCGGCTCGCCAGGTAATCTACCGTGCGGCTCACCTCCTTCTCCCACTGGACGACATGCTCCTTGTAGCGATTGGAAGAATCCGGGTCGGAGATCCGGGTGCCGTCGTCCCGCTCATAGGTTCCCTTGTAGACCGGGTAGATGACCGCCCGTCCGTTCTGTACCAGAAACTCGAACATCTCCCGATTGACCAGTCGGTCGCTGTCGCGCACCCGAAGCGGCAGGCTTCCGGGAAAGAAGACCACGGCCTGATACGGCGGCTTGGCAGCGCGAGGCAGATAGAGGAAGGCGGGAACCCGCTCCCCGCCGTAGCCGGCATCGTAGGTGACCTTCTCGCGGCGCCACTCCGCAGTTGAATCCCTTCGCTCGACCCGGGCGTCGAGCGGCAAGCGGTCGTAGTCGTACAGCTGGCGATAGAAGCGGAATGCCTCCTCGGATACCGGCCGCTCCTTGCGGTAATCCCGGAAGATGGGCTCGATGGGACCATCGGCCGCAGCGGAACCGCTCTGCCCACTGGCTGGACGGGCCAGGCGGATGCCGTTGCCGGGGTCGCGATTGAATGCCGACTGAAGGTTGGACTCAAAGTACCGGTGCGCGGGGTCGTTCCACCCCCCGCCCAGGATGTACCGGCTTCTCTGCGACTTCGATTCATTGATGCACCACTCGCGGACATTGCCGGCCATGTCGAGCGCGCCCGATCCGGCCATTCCGCCGAACGATCCCACGGGCGCCGTCCCTTCCCGAACCCGCCCGATGTTGCTGGCCGCAATGATGGCGCCGCTCGCGTCGAATCGCGCGGCCTGGGCCCACTCAAAGACATTGGGCAGCCGCTTGCCACGGAACCGGGCATAGGCATCGGCCTCGTACCAGCTCACCCCGGAGACTGGATAATCGGATTTCCCTTCGGGATAGTGGCCGGCCTCCCAGGTGGACGGCCCGGGGCGCCCAGTCTGGTCTACCAGGCGCTTCATTGCCTCCGCCCAGCTGAGCTGTCGGCCATCCAGCTCGAACGGATGCACCCATAAGTCCTGCCGCCGGTAGCCACCGGAATCGACGAAGTCCTGGTACTCCCGGTTGGTCGTCTCCAGGCGGTCGAGATAGAAGTCCGGCAGTGTGGCCGAGAGGTCAGGCAGCTGGGGAATGCCGGCGAGAACTTCTCCGCCAAGAACCAGGACCATCCCCTGGGATGCGGCAGCCGCCGGAACCAGCGTGTACCGGAGGAGCGATCGCATTCCTCGCCCGTTCCCTGGGTTGGGGGCTCCAATATCAAGCCCGCTGACGAACCCGGGCGCCTCGAACCTGAACTGCGAAACCTGCGGCAACCGGGGTAGAACAAGGCGTTGCAGGGGAGCCCGTCCCAGATACTGCCAGTCGTTCGCGGCCCCAACATATGGCCTGCGGTAAACCATGGCACCGGATGGTGTGCCGTCGATTCCCATCGTATCGGTAAAGACCGATCGCAGGGCGGCAACGGTAGAATCGCCCGGAAGGATCCGGTCCACTTTGGCGGCCAGCCGGTACGCGGACTCCCAATTTCCCGTGGTGACCGAGCGCTGGATTTCGGGAATCATCCGGGTCCTGGCCCAGAGGGTCCGGCCGATCCTCGTGGTGGCCTCGAGCAACCCGAGCAGCATCACGATGCCGAGCACGCTGAGGGGAAGCACCCACCTGGAGCGACGGCCGGGCGTGGCCCGGTGTGACACTGCAGTCGTTGCCGGGAGCGCCAGGGCGTTGGCGAACTCCCGAGTGTCGCTGAACCGATCGGCCGGAGTCTTGGCCATCGCACGCGCGAGCGCGGACGCGACCCCGGCAGG
>DASUVR010000435.1:0-6753 GCA_036378855.1 Gemmatimonadales bacterium
ATCGCGAGATCAAGCCGGAGCTCACGCCTGAGCTGATCCAGAATGCCTGCCGGTCATACTTCCTCATCAGTGGTGCCGGATGAGCGGCTCCCGGCCGGTAGATCCCTTTACACCAGACGTCCCGGTGGACCCGATCCGCCGGCAGATGCACGAGCTGGAGCGAGGGCTCTCCATCCGCATTGAGGAGCAGGCCCGCGAAAACCGGCGACTGCGGCGGTTGTGGATGGGTACCGTCGTGACCGGGGCGCTCCTGCTTGGCCTGGCGACTGCTCTAGTGATCGTATCCGCTCGTCATGGTCTCCCCGGAGCCGTGGCCGATGTGCTCGAGGCCCGGCAATTTCTCCTGCGGGATGCGAACGGGGCCATCCGGGGTACCTGGGGTACCAGCAGCAACGGCTCGATGCGGCTCACTCTCCAATCTCCCGGAAGCAAGGCCGGCCTGAGTCTCACCTCGATGGCCGACGGCGCTTCGGGAATCACAGTCCGCGACTCCGCTGGACGCTCCCGGGCAGTACTCGGGTTGCTCCCGGATCAGACCGTGAGCATGCTGTTCGCTGACGAGAACGGAACGACACGGACGGTCCTGAGCCTGGTTCGAGGTGGGTCATCCACCCTGGTGTTTGCCGACCGTAGTGGCGATGCCAAGGTAGGCATGGGCGTGGATGCCAAAGGCCAAAGCACCCTGACCCTCCCCGAGCCGCCCGAGAGCAGAGTTGAAACACCGACTCCGGACGAGTCGGCCCCCGATTCCTCCCCGGCGAAAGCCGAACCGAAAGCCACCCCGTCCCGCCCATAGCCGCTTCCAGTCGTATCTAGCCGGCCGCGAGCTCGGCAGGTAAGTTGTGCAAGAGTTTTCACTGTACGGTGTGCTGTCCCTCCCGAGGACCTCATCGACCAGGTGTAGCACCCGCGCGACACGACATGTCTCCCGGAGCGGGTGACGCCTGGTACGATCCGCTGGTGACAGGGTGCCTTCAACGGTATGGAAGATGCCCTGCCGAGGTCACGCGGATGAGCCATTGTTGTCAAGGGCCGGCCCCCACCCTCAACTAGAGCATATCCATGCGCATCCTTGTGACCGGCGGCGCCGGCTTCATCGGCTCCCACCTCTGCGAACGCCTCCTGACAGAGGGCCACCACGTCGTATGCCTGGATAACTTCTTCACCGGTCGTCGGGAGAATATCGAGCACCTGCTCGAGCACGAGCAGTTCCAGACGCTCCGGCACGATGTGACCGAACCGCTCTTCATCGACGTAGACCAGATTTACAACCTGGCCTGCCCGGCCTCGCCGATCCACTACCAGTACAATCCGGTCAAGACCGTCAAATCGAACGTGGTGGGCACCATGAATATGCTGGTGCTGGCCAAGCGCCTCCGAGCCCGGATTCTTCAGGCATCGACCTCCGAGGTGTATGGCGACCCCACGGTGCATCCGCAAACCGAGAGCTACTGGGGCAACGTCAATCCTATCGGCCCCCGCTCGTGTTACGACGAAGGCAAGCGCGTCGCCGAAACCCTGATGATGGACTACCATCGGCAGGACAAGATCGATATCCGCATCGCCCGGATCTTCAATACCTACGGTCCCCGCATGGCGGAAAACGACGGCCGGGTAGTCTCGAACTTCATCGTGCAGGCGCTCCGGGGTCAGGAGTTGACCATCTACGGATCGGGAGAACAGACCCGCTCCTTCTGCTACGTAGACGAGCTGGTCGACGGGCTCATCCGGCTCATGGCCGCCGAAAGCCGCCACGAGCCGGTGAACCTGGGGAATCCGGTCGAGTTCACCATCCGTGAGCTGGCCGATGAGGTCTTCCGCATTGTCGGGGGCAACGCCAAGGTGACCTACCGTCCCCTTCCCCAGGACGATCCCACCCAGAGAAAGCCGGATATCACCCGCGCTCGAGAGTGGCTCGGCTGGGAGCCGAAAATTGCCCTGAGCGAGGGCCTGACCCGCACGGTGGAGTACTTCCGCCAGCATACTGCCCGCGGATTCAAGGCGGGACGGGCATTTGGTGAGGTAGCGGCCATTCGATCACTCCACAGCGAGTAATCGCTTCCCCGGCCCAGGAGACCCTCCCTGGGCCGGGCACCGCAACGTCCTTTCGTACTATATTCCGCGCCGGTTCGGCCTCGGCGCACCCGCCAGGCTATCCATCCACTTTTGGGCGGTACCCGCCCCGATGCCCCGCTGAGGAATGTCGATTAAATCCGACCGCTGGATCCGCCGGATGGCCCATGAGCACCGGATGATCGAACCGTTTGTTGATGGCCAGGTGCGCGAAGGCGCCATATCGTATGGGGTTTCCTCCTACGGCTACGACATGCGAGTCGCTCCCGAGTTCCGCATCTTTACCAACGTGCTGTCCGCTGTGGTAGACCCCAAGCACTTCGACGACCGGAGCTTCGTCAAATTCGACGGGGACGTCTGCATCGTGCCCCCCAACAGCTTTGCGCTGGCCCGATCGGTGGAGTACTTCCGCATTCCCCGGAACGTGCTGACCATCTGCCTGGGGAAATCCACCTACGCCCGTTGCGGCATCATCACCAACGTGACGCCCTTCGAGCCGGAGTGGGAAGGGTTCGTCACCCTGGAGATCAGCAATACCACTCCCCTGCCCGCCAAGATTTACGCCAACGAAGGGATTTGCCAGGTCCTCTTCTTCGAAGCCGACGCCGATGACGTTTGCGAAACCAGCTATGCCGACAAGAAGGGCAAGTATCAGAAGCAGACCGGGGTGACCCTGCCCAAGCTCTAACCACGACGCCCGTATGCGTTCTGTAGTGTCCATCCCGCTCCTGCTCATGCTGCCGGCGTCCCTGGTGGGTCAGGGTAATCCGACGGACCAGAAGTCCGATTCTCCGGCAACGATTCAGACGGCACGGCCGCTGACCCTCCCTACCCTCCGGCCTCCGGTTGCCGACACCGGAATCTTCAGTCCGCTCCGCCTCCCTCCCGGCAACGAAATCCGCCGGCCCAATGGGAGTCCGGGACCGAAGTACTGGCAGCAGCGGGTGGATTACCAGATTCGGGCCACCCTGGACACCTCGGCCAAACGGCTCACCGGGTCCGAGAACATCCAGTACACCAACAACTCCCCCGACACGCTCGGATTTCTCTGGCTTCAGCTGGATCAGAATCTCTTCCGTACCGGCAGCACCGGGTCGTTGCTGTTCGCCTCCGAGAGCCGGTTCGGCGGAGCCGGGTTTTCCGGCGGGTTCGAGATCGATTCCATTCTCCAGTGCAGCACCCCACAGGAGCCCGCAGCGGGAACGCAGCAGCCCCGGCGCAAACGCCGGGCGAAGGCTCCGGCCAAGGTTCAGGCCCGATGCGGATCGTCGCCGCTGAAAACCCGGGTGGACGACACCATGATGTACCTGGAGCTGGCGAGCCCACTGCCGCCCGGAGGCAAGACTGTTCTGGAGCTGAGCTACGGCTTCAACATTCCGGAGCACGGGGCCGACCGGATGGGCCGGGATGGCAGCTTGTACGAGATCGCCCAGTGGTATCCCCGGATGGCGGTCTACGACGACGTGCACGGCTGGAATACGGATCAATATCTCGGTCAGGGCGAGTTCTATCTGGAGTATGGCAATATCGAGTATGAGGTGACCGTTCCGGCCGGGTACATCGTGGCCGGGACCGGCGTCTTGCTGAATCCGGCCGATGTTCTGACCACGGCGCAACGGGGCCGGCTGGCCACCGCCCTCAAGTCCGACACCACGATCCACATCGTAACCGCGCCTGAGCTGAGCTCGGGGGCCGCACGTCCGGTCAAGGAAGGATCGCTCACCTGGCGCTTCAAGGCCGAGAACGTTCGGGACGCAGCCTGGGCGGCCTCACCCGATTACCTGTGGGACGCCGCACGCTGGGAGGGCGTTCTGGCGCAGGCGTACTACCGCGCGAGCGCCATGGACACCTGGAAAGACGCTGCCAAGATGAGCCGCTTTTCCATCCAGGAGTACAGTACCCGCTGGGTCAGCTATCCCTATCCCCAGATTTCCGCCATCGAAGGGCCGGTTTCCGGCATGGAATACCCCATGGTGGCCATGGAAGCCAAAGGCGAAAATGGTCCCGATCTCTACAATGTGCTGACTCACGAGATCGGACACATGTGGTATCCCATGGTGGTGGGCTCCGATGAGCGACGCTACGCCTGGATGGATGAGGGATTCAACACCTTCATCAACACCTTCTCCGAGGAGTCATACTGGAAACGGAACGATGCGGCGGTACGGCAGCGGGAACGGCAGCTGATTATCGGAATAGATCAGATGCCCACCGCCCAGCCCATTCTCACGCCGGCCAATCGCTACCGGACGAGTGACAACCTCCTGAGTCTGGCCTACGTCAAGCCGAGCATCGAGCTGCTCACGTTGCGCAACAAAGTGCTTGGCTCTCAGGTATTCGATAGCGCATTCCGGGAATACACCCGGCGCTGGGCCTTCAAGCACCCTCAGCCGGCTGATTTCTTTCGCACCATCGAAGAGGTCTCCGGTCGAGACCTGTCCTGGTTCTGGCGGGGATTCTTCTACACCACCGCTGCGCTGGACCAGGCGGTCGAGAGCGTGAAGCCGGACTCGGCCGGCGGTGCCCAGGTGACGTTGGTGAACCTGGGCGATGCGGTCATGCCGGTGGAACTGGAGCTCAGCTACGAAGATGGCACGACGGATCTGCTGAAGCTGCCGGTCGAGATCTGGTATGGCGGCAACCGGTACGTCTACGAGGTCAGGCCGGCCAAGACCATCGTGAGTGCCAGGGTCAACCCGGACGGCACCTTGCCTGACGCGGTGGTGACAAACGATGTCTGGAGAAGACCCGCCGCCACTGCCACTCCTTAGCATCCTCTCCATGCCAATGCTTCTTCTGAGTCTGCTGGCAACCGCGCAGCTCGCCGCGCAACAGGCAGCGGCACCGCCGCAGACAGACTCCTCCGAGCAGGGCGATCGCTCGCCTTTTAGACGCCTCGAGCTGCCGACGCCCAACCGGCTGCGCACCGGCGCCGGCGCACCCGGCCCCGACTACTGGCAGCAGCGGGTGGATTACATCATTCGCGCTTCGCTGGATACCGCTGCGAAGGCGGTTACCGGCGACGAGCGAATCACCTATTCGAACCGCTCGCCCGACACCCTTCGGTATCTCTGGCTACAGCTGGACCAGAACCTCTTCAACAGCTCCAGCCGCGGGTCCGTGATCTTCGACCAGAGCTCCCGCTTCGGGACCGCCGGGGCTGAGGGCGGGTTCACCCTGACCAAGGTGCAGCTGGCTGCCTCAGCCAAATCCTCGAGCCGCCCGGCACGTCCGGCCACCGCTCTCACCTACGTGGTCAACGGCACCATGATGCGGGTGGATCTACCCCGCCCGCTTGCCCCCGGTGGCCGCGAAGTGCTGGAGATCGGCTGGTCCTTTCCCTTTGGTCCCATCAGCAACCGAATGGGGGTCGAGCAGATCGACGGCAGCGATGTGTATGAGGTGGCTCAGTGGTACCCGCGCCTCGCGGTGTATGACGATGTGCGGGGCTGGAACACCGAGCAGTATCTCGGACAGGGCGAGTTCTACCTGGAGTACGGGAGCTTCGACGTCAGCCTGACCGTGCCCAGCAACATGTTGGTGGCCGCCACCGGCACGCTGGCGAACCCGGCTCAGGTGCTGACCGAGACTCAGCGCAGCCGACTGAACCGAGCCCGCGCCAGCGACTCGACCGTGGTGATCCGGGGCAAGGACGAGATCGACGATCCGGCATCGCGGCCCGCGTCGTCCAGGGGGACGCTGACCTGGCGCTTTACGGCGGACAGCGTACGCGATTTTGCCTGGGCCGCGGCCCGGCACTTCGTCTGGGACGCCGCCCGCGCCAACGGCGGCCGGACCCTGGCCATGAGCTTCTATCCGCCCTCGGCAGAGCCCATCTGGAATCAGTCCACCCAGTACATCCGGTTTGCCATCGAGAACTACTCCCCGTGGTTCCGATATCCCTACCCGGCTGCCATCAACGTGAATGGCATCGAGGGCGGGATGGAATATCCGATGATCGTGTTCTGCCACAACCGGACCGACGGGCCGGCGCTGTTCAGCGTCACCGACCACGAGATCGGACACACCTGGTACCCCATGGTGGTGGGCAACAACGAGCGGCGCTACCCCTGGATGGACGAAGGATTCAACACCTTCATGAATTACTACAACTGGGAAAAGAAGTATCCCGGCACCTACAACCGGCGGGGGAATCCCAACATCTATATCCCGTTTGCGCTGAGTGGGCGGGAAGATCCGATCATGACGCCGGCCGATCAGATTCGGGGTAATCTCAGCGTTACGGCCTACACCAAACCCGGCCTCGGCCTCATCTTGCTCCGGGATAGAATCATCGGCCGGGAGCGATTCGACCCAGCGTTCCGGGAATACATTCGCCGGTGGGCGTACAAGCACCCCACGCCGGCGGACTTCTTCCGCACTATCGAGGATGGCGTAGGTGAGGATTTGAGCTGGTTCTGGCGCTCCTGGTTCTACACCACTGAGCGACTGGATCAGGCGGTAGATTCGGTGAGGTCGATCGATTCGGCCGGGGTGACGCTCTCCCGGGTTTACCTGCGCAGTGTGACACCGATGCCGATGCCGGTCGAGCTGGACCTCAGGATGGAGGACGGCGCCTCCCGGCACCTGAGCCTGCCGGTGGAGATCTGGTACGCCGGCTCCCAGTATACCCTCCAGGTGCCAGGCCCCAAGCGTGTGGTGGGCGCGGCGATCGATACC
>DASUVR010000436.1:0-11541 GCA_036378855.1 Gemmatimonadales bacterium
TCACTTTTCGCTGGTATCAGCGGTTGCTCGAGCGGCCCGAGATCCTCCACGGTCTTAAGCTGAGCCTGCTGGTAGGCGTGATGGCAACGCTGATCGCTACATTTCTGGGAACGTTGCTCGCTTTGGCACTGGGGCGGCACCGTTTCCCGGTCGCCGAGGCATTCAGGCCTTTCTCTACCTCCCAATCGTTACCCCCGAAATAGTGGTCGGGATCTCGCTGTTGATCCTCTTCGTTCTGCTTCGCCTGCCACTCGGCTTCGCCACCATTACCATCGCTCACGTGGCGTTCTGCATCAGCTTTGTCGTCGTGGTAGTGCTGGCCCGCCTTCAAGGGATGGACCAGCATCTCGAGGAAGCAGCTATGACACTCGGCGCCGATGAAATGACAACCTTTTGGCGGGTCACTCTGCCTCAACTCTGGCCCGGAATCTTTGCGGGAGCCCTGCTCGCCTTCACGATGTCTTTCGATGACTTCGTGATCACCTCCTTCGTCTCCGGCTCCGGGTCTTCCACCCTTCCCATAGTGGTGTATGGGATGGTTCGGAAGACCATCGAGCCGAGCATCAACGCCATCAGCACCATCATCCTGGTGGTGACCGCGCTGCTCATCTACCTGGCTGACCGGCTGATTCGGGTCGAGCCGGGAAGGACGGCAGTCGAAAACGACAAGAGGCTGGTCATTGGGTAGCGGAGGCTCTGCCGGATGACCGAGCGCTGCCTCTGGACCGAGACAGCTCCGCTGCCCGGCATCCCTCGTTCTCCGCTGCCGGCTTCCAGCGACGTGGTGATAATCGGCGGGGGGTACACCGGCCTCTCCGCCGCGAGGACGTTGGCCCGACGGGGAATCGAGGTCACCGTCCTGGAACAGCACATTGTAGGCTGGGGAGCGAGCAGCCGGAACGGCGGCTTCATTCTGCCTGGGTACAAGCCCGAGATGGAGGAGCTGGAACGCCGCCTGGGCCCTGAACGCGCGGCCGGCATGTTCCGGCTGACACTGGATGCGATCGAGCACGTCGCGGCTCTCATTCGTGACGAGGGCATCGACTGTAACTTCGTTCGCTGCGGCGCGGTTACCCTCGCCGCCAAGCCAGGTCACGTTGCTGCGCTGGAGGCGAGCGCCCACTTTCTCCAGGATCGCCTGGGGTACCAGACCGAGCTGCTCGGCCGGACGGATGTCGGCAGGGAGATCGACAGCCGACGCTACCATGGAGCACTGGTGGATCCGGGAGCCTGTGCCGTACACCCGGCCAGGTATGTTCGCGGCATGGCTGCTTCGGCGGCCCGAACTGGCGCTCGCATCCAGGAGAACGTCCGGGTCCTGCGGATCCGGCGAGCGAAGGGAGGATTCGAGATTGTCACTCGTGACGCCCTCATCCGGACGCGAGAGGTACTGGCTGCAACCAACGGCTACACCCCGCCCGCACTCTCCTCTCTCCGTCGTCGAGTCATTCCGATCGGCAGCTACCAGATCGCCACGGCGCCCCTTTCCCCGGAGCTTGCCCAACGTCTGGTTCCGCGCGGCAGGGTCTTCAGCGACACCAAACACCTGCTCTACTACTTCCGACTTTCTCCCGATCATCGAATGGTGTTTGGCGGCCGTGCGTCGTTCACCCCTACTGGCATTGCCCGGATCGCGGCAATCCTGCGGGCCGGAATGCAGGAGGTCTTTCCTCAGCTCTCCACGGTGGATATCGAGTTTGCCTGGTCGGGCAAGGTGGCGTACCCACTGGACCATCTGCCTCACGTGGGAAGGCTGGATGGAGTTCATTATTCGCTGGGCTACTGCGGTCACGGTGTAGCGCTGGCAACGTACCTGGGCCACCGAATGGCTGAGGTTATTGCCGGCGACGGCCAGATCCCCGATCTGGGAAGCGAACGCTTTCGAGCGCTGCCATTCTTCAATGGATTTCCCTGGTTTCTGCCGCTGATCGGCGGCTACTATCGGGCACGTGACTGGGTGAGCTGAATGATCGATCCTGACGAGACTCAGAGGGTGGTTGGCCGCCGCCCGTTCCTGCTCGGCGGAGTGCGCGCGGGGCTGAGCCTCACTGTTCTGGGAAGCCTGCTGGAAGCCTGCAGCCGGGAGAACCGCTCCGACACCGCCACGACCGAGCTGCCACCGCTGGAAAAGGAGCTGCACATCTACAACTGGTCCGACTACATCGCCGAGGACACGGTAGCGAATTTTGAACGAGAGTTCGGCGTGCGGGTGACCTACGACACCTACGAGAGCAATGAGGAGATGGTGGCCAAGCTACAGGCCGGCGCCAGCGGCTACGATATCATCGTGCCGAGCGGCTACATCCTGCCGGTGCTTGCAGCCACCAATCTGATCGCTCCACTTCACCGGACCTATCTATCCAACTCCAAGTATCTGTCACCGATCTTTCAGGATCTTCCGGCAGACCCCGGCAATCGGTACACCGTGCCCTGGCAGTGGGGAACCAGTGGTATCGCATACCGGCACGACAGAGTCAAAGGCCCGGTGGATAGCTGGGCCGTGTTTCAGGACCCTCAGTATGCCGGCAAGATGACCATGATGGATGACGCTCGGGAGGTGATTGGTTCCCAGCTTCGCTATCGTGGTCATTCACTCAACTCCATTAATCCGGATGATCTAGCTCAGGCCAAGGCCGACGCCATTTCAGCCAAGAAACAGCTTCGGGCCTACATCTCGGCCCCAGTGAAGGCCCAGTTGATCTCGGGCGATATCTGGATCTCCCAGCTGTGGAACGGCGACACCGCTCAGGCTCGGGCCGAACAGGCCAACATCGCTTATGTAGTGCCGAAGGAGGGCTGCACCATCTGGACTGACCTGATGTGCATCCCGCGCAGCGCACCGAACAAGCGAGCCGCTCACGAGTGGATGAACTACATCCTGCGGCCAGAGGTGGGAGCGGCTATCTCCCGGGCCACCGGCTACGGTACTCCCAATGCTGCCGCGGCCGAAATGCTGGTTCCCCCGGTTCCCTATCCCACCGAGGCGGAGCTCAAGCGGCTGGAGTACCCCGCGGATCTGGGCAGGGAGACAGCCACCTGGGATCGGATCTGGACCGAGATCAAATCGGCCTGAAGGAGCGGAATTGCGGCTACCCAACGAGCAAGTCTTGCAGCAGACGCGGAGATACCTCGACCTGATCGGGGGGCGGGAGCTTTCCCGGGAGGAACAGCAGTCCTTCATCGCGGAGACGGTCGATAGCTACGAGAAGTATTACAACCGCGGATTCGTGACTTACCGAAAATCAGTGACCGAAGCCGGCCAGTTCGCTGCCATCGAGTGGTCGGGTGAGGGCTCACTCCTGCGCGACCTTCTGGGCCGGGAGTACATCGACTGCCTCGGAGGCTATGGCATCTTCAGCGCCGGCGTCAATCATCCCAAGGTCGTCAAGGCCGTGACTGACCAGATCCAGCGTATGGCGCTCAACAGTCAGGAGCTGTTGGAACCGTGGCGGGCGGCGCTGGGCAAGGTCCTGGCCGCCATCACCCCAGGTGAGCTGCAGAACTCCTTCTTCATCAACAATGGGACCGATGCCATCGAAGGGGCGATCAAACTCACTCGCCTGTTCACCCGGCGCAGCACCTTCATCTCAACCCTCGGCGGATTCCACGGGAAATCTCTGGGATCGCTCTCGCTGATGGGAAAGGCATCATTCCGAGAGCCGTTCCAGTCCGGCCTGCAGGACGTGCGTTTTGTGCCCTACGGCGATGGAGACGCGCTCGAGGCTGAGTTCCGGCGCTGCTCGTCGGTTGGGGTCCAGATTGCAGGCCTGGTGCTGGAGCCGGTACAGGGCGAAGCCGGTGGCATCGTTCCGCCGGCCGACTATTTCCCCCGGGCGCGGGAGCTCTGCACCCGTTACGGCGCCCTCCTCATTGCCGATGAGATCCAGACCGGGATGGGACGGACCGGGAAACTGTGGGGTGTGGACCACTGGGATGTGGTTCCCGACATCATGTGCGTCGGCAAATCGATCGGTGGTGGAGTGATGCCCCTCTCGGCGTTCATCTCTACCGCGGCGATCTGGGAGGTCATGATTCCCAACCCGATCATCCACTCGACCACGTTCGGAGGAAACCCTCTGGCCTGTGCCGCGGGTCTGGCTGCTATCGAGGTCACGCTGGAGGAGGATCTGCCAGGCCAGGCGGCCTCAAAGGGCGATTTTCTGCTGCGAGAGCTCGGCTGCCTGCAGCAGAAATACCCCGCGGTGCTGCAGGAGGCCCACGGCAAAGGTTTGCTCATCGGGATGGAGTTCCCCACTCAGGAAATCGGGTGGAAAGTCGCCTCCGGATTATTCAAGCGCGGGGTACTGGTTGCGGGGACTTACGCCAATGCCAGGGTTATCCGAGTCGAGCCGGCCCTGGGAATTCCCATCGAGCTGCTGAAGGAGATGCTGAACCGGCTGGAGGACGCTTTCAGGGAGGTGTCGAAGGCCGGGTGAATGTCAGCTGCCATCGTCCGTGGGTTCGGGTCCCAGGGTGCTGGACCAGCTGAGCGACACTCCGCCCCAGAGCTTCACGTCTTCGTTGAGATCGGTGGGCGAAGTGGTCTTGGTGCGGTCATCTGCATTGACTACGAAGTGCACTACTGGGGTAATCGAGACAGTTCCCACTCCAAATGGTACTCCGGCCGACAGATCCAGATGGGTAAACCCGTCATCCTCGTAATTCGAGATCTCGCCTGACAGCGGATCGTCGGGAATTCCGCGGCCCGCATTGAAACCGGCAAGTGCGCCCAGATCCACTGAAATGTTTTCGGTGGCGGCCAGAGAGTAGCTCACCGCTCCTTCTATATACGCTCCCTTGACCTTATTGACATCGTAGTAGACCGAAAGCTCGGGGCTCAACAGGGCGTCCAGCCCCAGCTTGCCGTAGATCTCGACCGTGTTGGCGTCGCTCGTTGTGAGTCCGGAGGCGTTGGGGGCACTATCGGCATTGGGATAGACGTATC
The DNA here is from genome assembly GCA_036378855.1 of Gemmatimonadales bacterium. Classification (GTDB taxonomy): domain Bacteria; phylum Gemmatimonadota; class Gemmatimonadetes; order Gemmatimonadales; family GWC2-71-9; genus CAVVWJ01. The sequence goes on from DASUVR010000436.1 coordinate 4,946, forward strand.
CCAGCACGCCTCCGGTCAGGGTGGTCTTGCCAACCAGAAAACTCACCTCGGCATAAGGGTCTATCTCGGAGAGATTAAATCCCGAGCTTCCGCCACTCTCCGAGATGTCATCCGCCGGATCGTCGTACTTACCAAGATCGATATTGGACCAGGCTCCCAGGGTGACAGACGTCCTCGCCACCGGTATGGACAGGTACGCGGCCGGTTGCATAACCGGTTTATTGGTGCTGGTTACGCCCCGCCAGACATAGGAGCTGAAGAGTCCCAAGTCGATCCCGACTTCGGTTTGAGCTTTCAGCGGGACTGTCAAAAAGAAAGGGGCGACACTGAGCATGGCGGTGAAGGCGGCCATGTGGCTCCGATGTCGCCGGGGGGGTGAGGGCACGGCGCCAATGTATCGGGGCGAGACCACCAGTCAAGATTACTGGTGAACGGCAAAGCCCTCGATGTGGACGTCGAGCGTGTGGTTGACCCTCAGCCCCACGATCCCGGTGAGGTCGATCCGGTCGGCTGCTGTGCTGTACACGCTCTGCCCGTTGACTCTGAAATCCACCTTTTGAGGGTCCTGTTTGGCATCGATCTCCAGCAGGTTGGTAGCCTTGCCCTGGGCGTCGGCTTTTTTGACCGCCGGGCTGGGCGTCCAGCCCTTGGTGACCTCGGAAGTCGAGTCTCCCTTTCTCTGCTTGATGAGGTAGGCTCCGTCCTCTCGCACCAGGAAATAGGTATACGTCTGATTTTTTCCGTCCAGCTGCTTCCCGCCGATAAACAGGCCATAGCCTTCCGGATGCCGTGGCTTCTTCATCTGATGGAAGGTGGCGAGCGTATGAAACGGACCCTTCGCCAGATCCTCAGCGCGATAGAGTATGGAGGCTGGTCCAAGCGTCAGGTGATAACCCGGTTCCATGGTAATGAACCGAATTTTGCTGGGATCACCTCCCTCGTCCGGCCGCGCAGTCCAGCCTGGGGGCAGTGAAGCTGCCAGTTGAATGGTGCCCAACGGCTCGCTGGTTGCCGAATCCAAGGACTGCGATGCCGCCTGACTGGTCACCAGAAGAATTGCGCCAACGATGATTCGAAGTACCTGGGAGGGCATGGTGGTTCCGTCAGCTGAGGGTGAAAAGATCGCCTTGCGGCCCGGCACCTCCACCTACTAACCTTGGCCACGTTCTGCATCCTGCTTCTGCGCGGAGACTCTGGTAATGTCCTGGCTTGCCATCCTTCTTGCGACTATTGGAGCATCGCTGATACTCGGCGCGCTGACGTTCGTTTCCGCCCTCATCGGCGGGCTGGTAACCTCGATGATTGTGTTGATGTGTGGCCCGCTGATCGACCGGTTGATGGCCCGTGGGAATCGGCGTTCCGCTTAGGGTTCCGGCTCTGCTGCTTCGGAGCCCTCCGGAGTAGTCGCAGCGCGTAAGGCGCCTTCGTAGTTGGTCTTAAGGCTCCCCAGCATCTCTCGTAGTCCTCGCACTCTGAACTGTATCCCACCCCCGCGCCGCAGCATGGTGCCCATCAGCCCTGCCGTTTCTGCTATTCCATTGAGACTCAGCGCCTGTGCATTGCCCTTGATCTCGTCCAGTAGACGGCCGAACCCACGAAGGATCGTTTCATCGACCTTGAGGCCGCCCATCTGTTCGATGATCCCGTGCATCCGCTGGAACTTCGGAGGCAATCGCTCGAGAAAGGCCAATTGAGCTTGCTGTCGGCTTGAGAGTTTATGTGCCATGGCTTTGGGATTGGGCGTCCTCGAATCTAGTGCCTCTGGGGCAGCCGTGCTCCGTCTCAGGTTGAATCTTGATGGCACTTTCTCCGTAGTAGGCCTTCTCGGTCGATTTTCGACGGCCCCGACCGACTACCAGTTGATCGGTCCACCACTTCGGCCAGCGGAAGCCCGGTAAGACCTCAGTGTCGAGACCCGTGACCCGGTATCACTCATGAAGATTTCCGACCTCTCCATTCGGCGGCCCGTTCTCGCCAGCATGCTCAGCCTCGCGCTGGTGCTGTTCGGGATCATTGGTTACACCCAGCTTTCCGTCCGCGAGTTTCCCGATGTAGACGCTCCCATCGTTTCGGTCAGCACGGTGCTGCCTGGAGCCAACCCTCAGGTGGTCGAGTCCGCAGTCACCGACATCCTGGAAGAGGAACTGAGCACGGTCGAGGGCCTCCGCACGCTGACCAGCTCCAGCGGCGAGGGTGTCAGTAACATCACCCTGGAATTCAATCTCGAGCGGGACGTCGAGGCGGCTGCACAGGATACGCGGGACAAGGTGGCTCGGGTGAGGGAGCGGCTCCCCGAAGACGTCGAGGAACCGGTAGTCGCCAAGCAGGATGCGGACGCTCAGCCTTTCTTCTGGCTGGCGCTCACCGGGGAGAACTACGACCTGCTTCAGCTCTCCGATATTGGAGACCGGCTGGTCAAGACCCGGCTCCAGAGTCTGCCCGGGGTGGGACAGGCAAGGATCTTCGGCGAGCGCCGGTTCTCCATGCGGGTTTGGCTGTCGGCTGCGGAGCTGGCCGCCCGAGGGCTCACGGTTCAGGACGTTCAGCAGGCCATCCGGTCACGCAACGTGGAGGTTCCGGCCGGGCGCATCGAATCGGAGCGGAGGGAATTCACGGTCCGCTCCATGGGTGAGCTGAAGACGCCCGAGGAGTTCGGGAATCTGGTGGTCAGCAACACCGATGGCGTGCTGGTCAAACTGAAGGATCTGGCGCGGGTAGAGTTGGGGGCCGAAGACGAGCGCAGTGCGCTCCGGTTCAAAGGCACTCCGTCGGTAGCGATCGGGGTGATCCGCCAGTCCAAGGCGAACATCATCTCAGTGGCCGAGGAGATCCGCGGTGAGCTCCCCCGGATACAGGCTTCGTTGCCTCCGGGTGTCTCGATTCATCCGGCATTCGATCAATCCATCTTCGTTCAACGTTCCATCCAGGAAGCCGAGGAAACCCTCGGCATAGCGGCGCTGCTGGTCGTGATCATCATTTTCCTGTTTCTCCGGAATCTGCGGGCCACCATCATCCCTGGTCTGGCGATCCCGACGTCGATCGTAGCGGCGTTCGCGATCATGTACTTCCTGGGATTTTCCATCAACAACTTCACCCTTCTGGCCTTGACGCTGGCCATCGGCATCGTGGTGGATGACGCCATCATCGTGCTGGAGAACGCGTACCGGCACCAGGAGGAGCTGAAGGAGTCGCCTCAGGAAGCCGCGATCAACGGGACCCGGGAGATCGCCTTTGCCGTGCTGGCCACCACCATCTCCCTGGTGGCGGTATTCACTCCATTGGCGTTCCTCAAGGGTTCCACCGGACGCCTGTTCAACGAGTTCGGGATTGCGGTTGCCGGCGCCGTCATCATCTCCGGGTTCGTGGCGCTGACGCTTACGCCCATGCTGTGCGCCAAGATCCTGCGGGTGCCGCCCCGGCACGGACGGCTATACCGGGTTCTGGAAGACGGATTCAACCGGCTGGCATCGGGCTATGCCCGAACACTGGCGCTGGCATTGCGGCACCGCATGGCGGTGGTGGGAGCGGCCGCGCTGGTTACCCTCGGTGCCGTCCTGGTGTTCCGCTCACTCAAGCGCGAGTTCGTTCCCCCGGAAGACCGGGGTTGGTTCTTCTCATTCATCATCGCGCCCGAAGGCTCCTCGCTGGCTTATACCGACAGCTACCAGCGGCAGGCAGAGGCGATACAGTCCAAGACCAAGGGGATCGACAGCTATTTCAGTGTGGTGAACATCGGTGATGGGGTCAGCCGGGGAATCATCTTCACCAATCTGGTGGACTGGTCCAAGCGGAACCGATCGGTGCAGGACATCATCTCCGAAGTGCAGGCCCAGTACTTCGCTATCCCCGGCGTGTTTGCCTTTGCCAATAACCCTCCCGCATTCGGCTGGGGCAGTCCGGTCAACTTCGTAATCCAACACCCCGACTTCGATCTGCTGGCCAAGGGCAACGACACCCTGCTCGCCCGGGCGCGGCAGATCCCCGGGCTGGTCAACGTAGACAGCGATCTGCGGGTCAACAAACCGCAGCTCACCGTGAGCTTCGACCGGGATCGGGCGGAAGATCTGGGTGTGCCGGTGGCGGATGTCGCCACGACTTTGCAGGTGCTGTTGGGCGGAAACAAGACGAGCACGTTCACCCGCGCCAACAAACAGTACGACGTGATGGTTCAGCTCGACCCGAGAGCCCGGGCGACGCCCAGTGACATGACCGGTCTGTACGTCAGGGGCAGAGGCGGTGAGCTGGTGAAGCTGGAGGCGCTGGCCAGCGTCCAGGAGGGAGTCGGTCCCCGGGAGCTCAACCACTTCGATCGGGTCCGGTCGGCTACCCTCACCGCCAGCCTGGCACCCGGCTTTACCCTCGGCGAAGCACTCGACTCACTCAACCGGATAGCCAAAGAGGTGCTGCCTAAAGGAAGCAGCACCGCCCTGGCCGGTGAATCGCGGGAGCTGGAGGAGAGTGGGTCGGCGCTCTACTTCGCTTTTCTCCTGGCGCTGATCGTTGTGTTCATGGTTCTGGCCAGCCAGTTCGAATCGCTGATTCACCCGTTCACCGTGCTGTTGGCCGTCCCCCTGGCGGTCACGGGGGCGCTCTTCACCCTCAAATTGGCCGGCTCCACCCTCAATGTGTACAGCCAAATCGGCATGATCCTGTTGATCGGCCTGGTATCCAAGAATTCGATTCTGCTGGTCGAATACATCAATCAGCTGAAAGAGCGGGGGATGACGGCGCTGGACGCGGCGCAGGAGGCTGGGAGAATCCGGCTCCGGCCCATCCTGATGACATCCGTGGCGACCGTCATGGGCGCTCTGCCCATCGCGCTGGGATTGGGCGCGGGATCCCTCAGCCGGCGCCCGCTGGGCTACGCCATCGTCGGCGGCCTCATCTTCTCCACCCTGCTGACACTCTATGTGGTGCCAGCGGTGTACTTGATCTTCGATGGCTTGCTGGAGCGGTCGGCCCGCCGGCGGACCTCCAGGCAACCTGTTCTGGCACCGGCGGAGGCCGATTGATGCTGCTCCTGCTGCTCGCGCTCCAGTCCAATCCGGTTCAGCAGGACTCGATCCCTGCGGCCGATTCGCTGCCCCGCATCACCCTGGCGGAGGCGCTGAGACGCTCGACTCGGCTGGATCCGGACTACGTCCAGGCCTTGGGACAGATCGACAATGCGGAGTGGGGGCGGCGAGCGGCCATGCTGGCGTTCTTCGTTCCCACGATATCGCTCGGCCTGGACGAGACCAAATACTCTCAGGAGTTCTTCAATCCCGCCAATCCGGCCAATCCCACCAGTACGCTGGTGGTCGGCCGGGCCAGCGCCAATTACGAGATCTTCAGTCTTCGCAAATTCGCTGACGTATCCCGCAGCAAGGCGGATCTCGCCAGCGCCGAGGCGGGTGAGCTGGAGCAGCGTTTTCGAGCCGCTCTGGAGACCGAATCGAGCTATTACGATGTGCTGGTCAATCAGGAGCTGACCCGGGTAACTCAGGAACGAGTTACCCGAGCCCGGCAAGGTTTGGCCGTCGCTCGCGCGCGGGTGACGTCAGGGGCTGCCGTACAAACCGACTCGCTTCAGCTGGTGCTGGAGCTGATTCGGGCACAGGTGGAAGGGCTGCGGCAGCGTAACGCGCTCCGCACCGCGCAACTGGAGTTAGGCCGACGGGTGGGCGCCTCGGCCCCGGTAGACGCCGTTCCGGCCGACACCGCTGCATCACCGCCGCTCCCCATCTCTCTGGCCGACGCGGTAAGAATCGGTTTGGACCAGGGGCCGCAGTACCGGACGGCTCGGGCCAACGAGAACTCAGCTGAGGCTGCCCTCCGGGCAGAGCGAGGGGACTATCTGCCGGTTCTCAGCATCGGCGGCGTGCACCAGCGATACGACACCCAGCTGTTTCCCGGCGCCTCAAACATTACTTCGGTCACCTTCAGCCTGTCCTTCCCGCTCTGGGACAACGGGCAACGGGAAATCGAGCTCAGTCGAGCTCGGGTCAACCGGGACGTGGCGCGGGCGATCCGTGAGGATCTCGAGCGTGCGGTGCGGCGCGACGTCTCCAGCGCGTACGACACCTACGAGACCGCCACCGCCGCCTTCGAGTTGGCCCAGGTGGCGGTGACTGTGGCCCAGCAGAGCTATCGGATGCAGGACCTGCGCTACCGGTCGGGGGCCAGCACAATTCTCGACCTGCTCGATTCCCAGGTCAGTCTGGCCGAGGCAGAAGCTGGCCTGGTCCAGGCCCGATATCAAACCCGGCTGGCCTTGGCCCAGCTCGAAGCCATTCTCGGACACCGACTCTTCTCGAACAAGGATGCTCCGTGAAGCCCATTCATCTAGCAATGCTGATGCTCGCGGCGATCGCGGGCTGCAACCGAGCAGAATCCGAGGGGAAAGGGGCCGCGGGCGGTGGAGGTCCTGGCGGGGGACCTCCGGCCATGCCGGTCGAAGCCGCGGCGGCTCGATCCGACACGGTGGTGGATGCCATTCTGGCTACGGGACAGATCGAGGCCATGCAGTCGATCGACCTCCGCCCCGAAGTGGAAGGCCGGCTGGTGCAGATCCTGGTTCGCGAAGGAGCGCTGGTTGCCCGGGGCACGCCATTGTT
>DASUVR010000437.1:0-7844 GCA_036378855.1 Gemmatimonadales bacterium
CCAGCTTGGGAAGCTGGCATTCTACCACTGAATTACGCCCGCGAGTTCGTAAATGTGAGGAGGAGGCTGAGAGGGGTCAAGGAGCAGCTACTTGGACACCGAGGCCTCCAGAAAACTCCGCAAGTCGGGCTCACTGATTGCGGGCTCCCCCGGTGAGACGTTGTCCAGCCGGCCTTGCCGCATCCACCGCTCCAGCTCTCCAACCAGATCGAAAAGGTGATCGAAGGAATCGACGATGAAGAGCAAAGGCTGGTAGTGATCGATTTCGAAGTACTGATTGATGACCCACTCGAGCTGGATGGGATAGCGTTGTACCTCAGGTGAATCAATGGCGTGAGCGATCTCGCCATAGGAGCTCAGCAGTCCGCTGCCATACACCCGGAGACCGTCCGCTCCGCGCATTAATCCGAACTCAATGGTAAACCAGAAAAACCGCGCCATGGCTTTGAAAATGCTGGTCACCCGGCGGATCTTCTCCTTTTCGTCCTTGATCCCCGCCACGATCTCTGCAGCGGTATGGGCGCAGTCACCGAACCGCACCAGGGTGTCGGCAAATGCCCGGTCGGTGTGCATCGGCACGTGACCGGCGATGTCGTGGAAGATGTCCGGCTCGGGCAGATAATCGAGGGTAGCTCCGTCCCGGATGGTGATCGTGGTGGGAAATTCCCGATTGCGTAAGCTGTTGAAGAACAGGAAGGATGGTATATAGCCACTCACCGGCTTTGCCTTGAAGCCGGTGAGCGGGCTGAGAAATCGGTTGACGTCATCCAGCCGCGGCACTCGGGTCGGCTCCAGGCACAGGCTGTCGATTCCCTGGAGAAACCGGGAGTTGGCGTATCGCCGCCAGCGTTCTTCCATGCGCGCAAACAGACGCTTCCAGGCGTCATGGTTGGCCTCAGAGTACAGCTCGTAGGGCTGATGGATATAGAGCCGGCCTTCCTGCTGCGCCTGCTCGATAAACGGCGCCTTGGTCGTAGTCAGGCCCACTCCCGCCTGCTGCTTCCCTACAGTAGTCATGCTCCGTCGCTCCTTAAACCTTCTTGTACCGCCAAGCCACAATGCCGGCGCCCTTCGCGCTTGCCTGGATGGGTTGGGATGCTCCCACCTTGAGCGCCGGAATCTGGACTTCCTGATTGGCCACGACGGTGCCCTTCGCATCCAGGAACTCGAAAATCAGGGTCATGGGCGCAGGCGTCACCGGCTTACCCTGCGCAGTTTGAGCTTCACGCCCCGTGGCCGTACCAGTGATGGTGGCCCCTTCGGCTGTTGGTGCGAACTGGCTGACCGTCACCGAGACCGGCATGGAGAGCACTCGAGTGGCCGTCTTGTTTGCCTGGGCTTCCTTCTTGGCCATGCGCTGGCCGTTGGCCAGCATCCGCACGATCTCATCATTGTACGGCTCGATCTCGGCCAGGCGGCCGGCAGCTTCCGCCAGCTTGGGCCCATTCTTGAGGCCGATGTAGCTGTTTGCGAGACCGTACAGCGCATCCCGGTTGTACGGTTCCTTGGCTACGATTTGCTCGAACGCCGCCGCCGCCTGGTCATACTTCTTCTCATTGTACAGCGCAATCGCAGCGTTCATGGCACCGACGCTGGCAGCCGCAGCTGGTGCAGCACCGGCACCGGGTGCGGCAGCTACACCGACTTCCTTTTCAAGGGCCGCGGCTTTGTCGTTCTGGCCCGCGGCTCGATAGGAAGTCGCCAGAGCTCGCTTCACCTCCGCGTCCTGAGGCACCCAGCTCAAGTATTTCTCCAGGACCTTGATCGCATCCTGATGGCGGCCGGCCTTCTGATACATCGCGCCGAGATTTCGAGTCGCCACATTGCGGTCCTCGACCACATTGGTGCGCTCGCCAATCTCCGATGCCTTTTCCCAGTAGGCGATAGCACTGTCGGTCTGGCCCGCATTCGCAAAGATGACACCCGCGTTCAAGTACGCCGAGGGTTTATCCCGGTAAATCGTGTTGGCTTGCCGGAAGAGGGCCAGGGCGGAGTCATTGTTCTGCTTTTTGACGAAATCGATTCCCCCATTCACCAGTGGAACCCAGCCGGTATACCGGACCTTGCTGATATCCTCCTTGCAGGCCGGCATCAGGGTTTCGGCCTTGGTGAGTGCGCTGTCCGCTCCGACCAGGTCCCCCTCCTGCAGATAAGTCCGGCCCAGGTAGTACCAAGCCGCGGGATTCTTCTCCTGGCCGTTCTTTTCGATGGCTTCCAGGAGAACCTTCTTACCGGAGCTCAATGCGCGGCTTTTATTCTCCGGTACTTCTGTTTCGACGCCAGTTTTGAGATAGGTGGCACCGCTGCTGACCTTGAAGTGTCCTGGCTTGATCCCGCACTCTGGTGGGGCATAGCGGGAGGGCAGCGACTTGACGACGCGGTCGTTGACGGCAGTCTGTTGGGCGCCTGCGGGCACGGCGCCGGCTCCGATGAGCACGCTCACCATGACGATTGATGTTTTCACTCGCTACGACTCCTTGTTCGAGAACAGAGACCGGAGGGCCCGGTCGTGCAAGTCCCTTGCCACTTCGTGGGCCGGCTGCCCAGTGCGACGCGCAACTGCTGCAACATCATCGTATTCCGGCTTTACCCTCGGGCCATCAGGGCCCTCCAGCACCTTGACTCTGACCGCAGTTCCGTCCGCTGAGGTTACCTGAACTTCACGCCGAGCCAGAGTGACACGCTCTGCAATTTGGCGACGAATTCCGGAGGTGGTACTGTGGCGGAATAGCGCTGCGGTGACGCGGTCGGCCTCCGGTGGGGCGGTAACTTCCACTCGGAATCCAGTGCGTCCCTTCTTCATTTGAGTGGCCCACACCTGGACATCCAGCGCGCCGGCGTTGAAGAGCGCCTCTCGCATTGGCTCGAGATATTCCGGACTCAAGTCATCCATGTCGGTGGAGAGCAGAACGACTTCTCCGGCCTCAGAAGCACCCGTTGCAGTGATCAGACGAAGTGCATTGGGATAGGCCGAGGGGTTGCGTCCTCCCGCTCCCCAGGCCCCAGCATCCAAGGGCCGCCAACGGGAAGGAGGTGCGCCGGACGAGAGTACCCGGAGAAGAACCGCTCCAGTTGGCGTAGTCGCTTCACCCACGACCGGACCAACCGGCGTGACCTCCAGCCCCTCCAGCAAAATGGCGGTTGCTGGAGCAGGAACTGGAATTACTCCGTGAGCCGCTCGAACCCAGCCACTGCCCAGCGCGACCGGCCGGTGATAAACCCGAGTGATGCCCAGCTGCTCGAATCCCTCTACTCCGGCGACAATATCTATCACCGCATCCACCGCGCCCACCTCGTGCAGTGGCACCTCATCTGCCGGAAGGCCATGGACCCGCCCCTCCGCCTGGCCGAGGAGAGTAAACGCTTGGATTGCCCGCTCCATCACCCAGGGTGAGAGCTGGGCACCCCGAACCAAACCAATGAGGTCGCCGATCCTCCGGTGCTGGTGATCATGCTGCGCATCATGCTCATCATGGTTGTTCCCATGGTCATGCCCATGATGGTGAGGGTGATCCTCGATCACCTCCGATGGGTCCTCCCGCCGGTCCCCTGGGAGCAACACATCCACCTTGGTGGCGGTCACCCCGCACCGATCCACCTGCTCGATGTCGATCCGGACCTCGGGAAAACCAAGCCGGGCAGGCACCCGCCGGAGCCAGTCCGGCGAGGCTCCGGCGGCAATCAATGCCCCGAGAACCATGTCGCCGCTGATTCCCGCGGCCGGGTCCAGAATCGCAAACCGTGCGTCAGGCATAGACTTACAATATGCCTGCTCGGCAAACCGCAAGCAAACCTCTTGAGATGTCGTGCAGTTGCCGAGGGAGAGTTAGCGCTGAGGGTTTGCGGTTCTCAGATGATCGAGAATGCGCTCCGCCTGCCGTTGCGAGAACCCCGGTACCGAGGCGAGTTCGGCGACCGAGGCGGACCTCACGCCGGCAAGGCTGCCAAAACGTTCCAGCAGGAGTCGTCGTTTGGTCGGTCCAATTCCTGGGATACTGAGCAGCTCGGAAGTAATCGTTCTCTGGGCTCGGCGTTTTCGATTGTAAGCCAGGCCGAAGCGATGGGCCTCGTCTCGGGCGCGCTGGAGCAGTCGCAACGAGGGGCTCCGCCGAGGCAGCCGGAGGCTCTCCGCGCGGCCCGGCAGGAATACCTCTTCCTCTCGCTTGGCCAGGCTGATTATGGGCATCTCGGGAAACCCGAGCTGTGCTACTGCTGTAACCGCGGCGCTGAGCTGACCCTTGCCGCCGTCAATGACGATCAGATCCGGGACCGGCAGCTGCTCTTCCTTCCGGCGGGTGAAATATCGGGTGAGTACCTCCTGGATTGCGGCGTAGTCATCCTGTTGTCCGGCGCCCTGAATTTTGAACTTGCGATACTCGCTCTTCCGGGGACGACCGGCCTCGAACCACACCAGAGACCCGACGGTGTCCCGGCCCTGATTGTGAGAGATGTCCACGCAGATGAAACTGCGCGGCACGACGTTCAGGCCCAGGTCCCGGCCCAGCGCGTAGACCGGGTCTTCGGCTCGCTCCTCCGTCTCGAACGATTCGATTCGAAGGCTTTCCAGCAGATGCATGGCGTTTTGGTCGGCCAGGGACAGCCAACGCTGGGCGGTGCCACGCTGGGGGATGGACCAATCGGTATTGGGCAACAGCTCACGCAGGGTATCCCATTCATCGGGCGCAAAGGGGACCACCAGCCGGCGGACACGATCATCGGCGGGAACGTAATAGCGGACCAGAAACGCACTCAGGACCGCACTGTCCTGTTCCTCTTCCACGTTCTCGAGAAAGCGGTGTTCCCGCCCCACCACCCTGCCGCCGCGAACCCGGATCAACACGCCCACCGCGTCGTCTCCGTCCCGGGCATATCCGACCACGTCGGCGTCACCTGTTCCCATCACTTCGACGCTGAGTGGCTCCTCCAGCCGGTCGAGCCAGCGGAGCGCGTCCCGTAGCTCTCTGGCCCGCTCGTAGTCCTCCCGGTTGCTGGCTTCGAGCATGGCTTCACGCACCCGCACGCGCACATCCTGGGTTCGTCCTTCCAGGAAGTCGACCACGTCTTCCACCATGCGTTGGTATTCCGGAAAGTCGTGCCAGCCCATGCAAGGGGCACGACACCGCCCGATGTAGTAATCGAGACACGGGCGCTGCCTGCGCTCTTCCGGCAGCTTGTCCTGGCAGCTCCGTACGGTGTAGAGCCGGCGAATGATGGCCAGCGTGCGCCGAAGCTGTGCCACATCGGTGTAGGGACCGAAATAGCGGGCCCCCGGAATGTCGCGCCGGCGGGTTACCAGGACCCGGGGAAAGGGCTCGCCGAGAGTTACGGCTATGGAGGGGTAGCTCTTGTCGTCCTTGAGTCTGACGTTGAAGCGAGGGCGGTACTCCTTGATCAGGTTGTTTTCCAGGATCAGCGAGCCCGGCTCGTTCGGCACTACGAACGTTTCGACGTCGGCGATCAGCCGCTGGAGCAGGCGGTTTCGTGGGCTATCGGCAAAATCGGTTGCGAAGTAGCTCCGCACCCGGTTTCGGAGCCGTTTCGCCTTGCCCACATAGAGCACTTCACCATCCGACCCTTTCCAGAGGTAAACCCCCGGCCCTTCCGGAAGGGTATCGAGCTTTCTCTGGAGTGCTTCGGGGATGGCAGGAGTGCTCACGTCGTGCTTGCTCGGGATCAGGGATCTGCGTGGAACCGACGCTCAGCGGGAGAACCAGGGTACCCGGGCCAGGATGCGGCGTGACTCCGGAATCCCTAGCTCCGCGGTAATGGCGAAGTACGCAACTCCATAGATACCAAGGGAAAATAACGCCACGATCAGCGGATGCTGGCCCTGAAGACCCAGCTTGACTGCGCTACCGGCCACAGCGGCGGCCCCTGCCCCGCCCCATAGCCTCGCCATCACGCTGCCCGAAATTCCGGTCCTGCCTATCCGGCGATTGAGACCCTGGCGGAGCAGGATGAATTCCACCCACCCGGCAATCCCTGCCGATACCGTGAGGCCGGCCGCACCCCACTTGGGGTCCAGGCCCAGACGGGTCGGGAGCGGAATGGCGAACAGATATCCCAGCCCGACCGTGAGAATCACGCGGATGATGCCGAACCGAAGAGGAGTTCTGGTATCCTGCAGAGCGTAGAAGGTAGAGGCGTAGAGCCGGCCCAGAGTAGACGCGAGCAGCCCGACGGCCGATCCGGCGAGAATGCCCCAGACATACACGGTCATGCTCCGGGTAAACTGACCCGATTGATACAGGGCCCCTGTGATCACGTCGCCCAGGAACAGGAATGCCACTGCCGAGGGCACCACAAAGAACGCGATCTGTTTAAGCCCGCGTTCCAGCCGACCCCGCAGCTGAGCGGCCAGCTCACTTTCCTCTCCGGTTTCTCGAGACATCGCCGGCAGCTCGGCTGCCGAGACCGACATCCCGAAGAGGCTGACCGGAAGAGTGTAGAGGACCTGCGCATAGGAGAGCGCCGCAACCGCTCCAGTAGGAAGCAGGCTGGCCAGCACGGTGTCCACATAGGCGCTGATCTGGACCACGCCGCGGCCAATAAATACCGGAACGAAATTCCGGATCACCGTTCGAACCGCAGCGGATCGTCGCCGCAGTGTGAGGGTGAGCCCGCCGAGTGCCCCCAGAACGGGTGGTAACTGAACCCCGAACTGCAGGGCGCTCCCCAGCACAGATCCCCAGGCGGAGTACTCCGCCAGGTCATAGCCATGCACCGAGCGTCCGAAGACGATCAACGTGACGATGATCGCGATGTTCCAGAGGACGGGAGCAGTGTACGACAGAAAGAAACGGCGGTGGCTGTTCAGCACCCCCAGACACCAGGCCGAAAGAACCAGGAGGCCCGCACCCGGAAACAGAATTCGTACCAGCCGGATGGTGATCTCTCGCTTCTGACCGGAGAACCCCGGGGCAATCAGCGCGATCAGTGCCGGGGTAGCCAGGACTCCCAGCAGTACCAAAACCGCCGAGGCCAATGCGAGGAGCGTGAACACCGCACCAGCCAGTCGGCGGGCCTCCTCTTCCTCCTCGCGGCCGAGCAGCCGGGCATACACCGGAATGAAAGAGGCGGAGAGTACCCCCTCTCCAAACAGGTTCTGCAAAAAGTTGGGAATCCTGAACGCCGCGTTGAACGCGTCAGCGGCGTCCGAGGTTCCGAAGAAATGGGCGAAGACCCGGTTGCGAACCAGGCCCAGGATGCGGCTCAGCAGGATTCCGGCGGCTACCATCGCCGCAGGACGCGCCCGCCTGGCTGTCAGGGCCGGGGCTGGGGAGGAAGGGTTGGGCGGCGCTGCGCGGGGTCCTCTAACAGGCGCTGCAGGAAAGCGTTCTCATCCTGCAGAGTTTGGACGCTGCGCGCCAGATCATCGATCTCGGCTTCCATCAGCTCCACTTTCTTCGCTAGTTCCGAGAGAGCTGGGGGAGTCTGCTGAGGGCCTTCCAGGCGGCGGGCCAGTGCCCGTCCTATGGGAGAGTCCACCACGATGCCCATAATGGGGATGAGAAGTGCCACCAGGAGAATCAACGCAATGACCGACATTGGTCGAGTCTACGACGGGTGCAGGGCCCCTTCAAGGGCCGTGGCATACCACGTTTCGATGCTCTCGCTTAACTCTTCGATCAAGGTCGGACCATAACGCGCCAGGAACGACGCTATGGTAAGGAGCCGTTCCTGCGGTTGCCCTTCTGGAAGCACGAGGGCGCGAGCCCGGGTCAGTTGTCCCAACTCGACTTCCTGTCTGCGTTTCAAATGCTGCACCAACTTCTTCTCGACGTCCTTGAGCGCAGCAAGCGCCTGATTCTTGGTTCCCTGCACCGACTTGGTCAGCGTGGGAT
>DASUVR010000438.1:0-21008 GCA_036378855.1 Gemmatimonadales bacterium
GCACTTTCTCCCCGCTCGATGGCCATTCGGGCGGCGACTCGCACGGCCACGCTCTCGACCGTGTCCAATCCTCCGGCGTCGGCTGATCCAGTCGTATCGCTCAACAGCATGAGGGCCTCGCCCTCGCCGGCTGCAGAAATGTGGCGCGCCGCAATCGCCTTCTGCTCGTCCAGACCGGACGCGGCTGCCAGCTCCCGGCTGAGGGTAAATTGGGCCCCGGCCAACTGCTCGCCTTCCGCCGCCTCCTCGGCCTGTTCCCGGATTCGCCCGGTGAGCTCACTCATGCCCAGGGCGACCACGAGCATCACCGCGAAGGTGAGGAAGAACGCCGTGTTGTGAACGTTGAAGGTGTAGAACGGTGGCACGAATCCGTAGTCGAACACCGCGATGCTGAGGACCGATGCCATCAGAGCCGGACCCCGACGGTGCCGGTACGCGATCACGACCACGGCCAGCAGGTACAGCATTGCCACGTCCATGGTCTGCAGGTACGGACGCAGGGCGAGGGCGATACCGGTGGCAGCCCCGATAATGCCGATCGCCCAGCCGTATTCCTTCAGCGTAGTCCGTGTCATCCTGCCCACCCTCCGTGTCTACCCGAAAGCTAGAGCCGCTCGCATCAAGATTCTGTAAGGATTCTTCCTGCCCGCCTGACAGCGCCATGGGGCCGCGGTATCCTCGTCATCCATCGACAAGGAGACCTGTGACCGACGCTCCCTTGCAGCCGATCAACTCAGGCCGCCGACTTCGGCAGTTGCTGATTGGGAAACCGCGTGACCTGCACGACCGTCGGCTGTTTCACCGGCTCTCGTTGATCCCCTTCCTGGCCTGGGTCGGGCTCGGGGCGGACGGCCTCTCTTCCTCCGCGTACGGCCCCGAGGAGGCCTTCAGGGCTCTCGGCAGTCACAGATATCTCGCAATCGGTCTGGCAGCCCTCACCGCTGTTACCGTGCTGCTGATTTCCGCCGCATACCGGCGGATCATCGAGGAGTTTCCCACCGGCGGCGGTGGTTATGTGGTGGCCAGCAGCCTGCTCGGTCCCAATGTGGGCGTCGTCTCCGGCGCGGCCCTGCTGGTTGACTATGTGCTCACGATCGCGATCTCGATAGCTGCCGCCGGCGATGCGCTGTTCAGCTTTCTGCCCGCAGAGTGGCAGGCGTATAAGCTCGGGTTTGAGTTCGGATGCATCCTGCTGCTCATGGCGTTGAACGTCCGGGGCGTGCGGGAGTCGGTTCTGACTCTGCTTCCCGCCTTTCTGCTCTTTCTACTGACTCACGCCCTACTCATCGGGGGCGGCGTGTTGGGTCACCTTCCGGAGCTTCCGGCCACCGGCACGGCGGTGCGGCAAGGGTTCCAACAGGGTGTTGCCTCGTTGGGCCTGGGCGGGCTGCTCCTGCTGTTCATGAGGGCGTACTCGCTCGGTGGAGGTACCTACACCGGCATCGAGG
This sequence comes from Gemmatimonadales bacterium, assembly GCA_036378855.1. Lineage (GTDB taxonomy): Bacteria > Gemmatimonadota > Gemmatimonadetes > Gemmatimonadales > GWC2-71-9 > CAVVWJ01. The sequence continues at coordinate 1,449 of DASUVR010000438.1, forward strand.
CGGTCTCCAATGGGTTGCCGATCATGCGGGAGCCCAAGGTCGAGACCGGAAAGCGAACCATGATTTACATGGGGACCTCACTGGCTTTCACCGCCGCCGGGCTCCTCCTCTGTTACCTGATGTGGAACGTGACGCCGGCTCCGGGGAAAACCATGAACGCGGTGCTCGCCGAGACTCTTGCCGCCGGCCTCCCGTTTGGGGGCACCTTTGTCGTGCTGACGCTCGTGTCCGAGGCAATGCTGCTGGTGGTGGCAGCCCAGGCCGGATTTATCGACGGCCCCCGGGTCCTGGCCAACATGGCGGTCGATTCCTGGGTTCCTCATCGATTCGCCGCGCTGTCCGAACGGCTTACTACCCAGAATGGAATCCTCCTGATGGGATTTGCAGCCCTCGCGGCCCTGATGTACACCATCGGAAACGTGAGCCAGCTGGTTGTCATGTACAGCATCAACGTGTTCCTCACCTTTTCCTTGTCGATGCTGGCCATGCTCCGGTTCTGGCTCCGACACCGGAAAATCCGGCCCGAGTGGCGGACGCGAATTGGGCTCTTTGCGCTCGGACTCGCCCTCTGTGGCACAATCCTCCTGGTTACCCTGTACGAGAAGTTCTCGGCCGGAGGCTGGATCACCGTGGTCATCACCACACTCGTCATCACGCTCTGCTTCGTGATTCGGCGGCATTACCGGGCAGTCAACGCCCAGCTTGACCGGCTGTATCAGGAGCTCGACGACCTCCCTCTCCCCAGCACCCCGGCTCCGGCCGTGTCGCCCGACCCGAAACTACCTATGGCCGCAATCCTGGTCGGATCGTACGGCGGCGTGGGCATACACACCCTGCTCAACGTGTTTCGGACCTTTCCCGGACATTTCAAGGGTGTGCTCTTCATCTCTGTGGGCGTGATCGACTCGGGTGAGTTCAAGGGGGAGCACGCGCTGGAGGAGCTCACCCGACGGACCGAGGACGTGTTAGCCAAGTACGTAGAGCTGGCGGCCGGCCTGGGTGTACCGGCTACCTCCCGCCTGGCAATAGGCACCGAAGCGGTCTCGGAAGCCGAGCGGGTGTGCCTGGCAATCGCGCGGGATTTTCCCCACGTCGTGTTCTTTGCCGGCAAGATGATCTTCAAGCGGGAGAAGTGGTACCATCGGTTCCTCCACAACGAGACGGCACTCGCCGTGGAGAAGCGGCTCAGGTGGGCCGGACGAACTATGGTGACGATGCCGATCCGGGTTGCCCAGACAGGATAAACCGCAACGCAACAGTTCGTCGCTAGATTTTGAGCAGCTCGCGAAGGGCGCGGCCGGCAAAGCGGCTGGACAAGAGCCGGGTGCCATTCTTGAGGTATACCAGGTAACTGCCTTTCCCGTACGGCTCCAATGCTTCGATGCAGTCCGCGTTGACGAGGGCGGTCCGCCGGACCCGAACGAATCGTCCTCGGAGCCGCTCGGACAGCTCGGCCATCGTCCTCCGCAGCAGGTGCTCCTTACCCGTGGTGTGTAGCCGGACGTAGTTGCCGGCCGCCTCGATCCAGTCCACCGATTCTACCGGTACGAACGAGAGCCGCCCTCCTTCCCGGACAACAAAGCGTTCGAACGGCTGTCCCCCATCGTTCCCAACCAGAGCCGCGATTCGCTTATCCGGCTGATCCGCCTCCAGTGCCACCCGTTCCGCGGCACGACCCCAGGCCTCTCGGAATCGATCAGGGTCGATCGGCTTGAGGAGATAGTCCACCGCATGGGCCTCGAAGGCACGGACCGCGTAACGATCGTACGCAGTGACGAAGACGATAGCCGGTACCGCGTCTGCCCCGACTCGCTCCAGCACGTCGAGCCCGCTGAGCGCTCCGAGCTGGATATCGAGAAACAGGATGTCCGGCGCATGCTTGACGATTGCCTCGATGGCGGAAGCAGCGTCAGCGCACTCGGCGACGATCTCCGCGTCGGGCAGGCCCGCAAGCTGCTGCCGCAGGGCCAGTCGGCCGGGTGGCTCGTCGTCCACCAGGATCACCTTCATCGCGGGTGATCCGTCCGGAAGGGAATGTCCAAAGTCACCAGGGTACCCCCACTCTCCAGCGCCCTGAGCTCGAACTGGTATCCGCTGCCGTAGAGTGCAGCCAGCCGGGCTTGGGTGTTGGCGAGCCCCACACCGGCTCTGGCTCCGTTGGGTCCGGGGCCATTGTCGGAAATCTCGATCCGAAGCCGGTCCCCTGCCCTGGTGGCCCGGAGCCGCACCCGCGCGGCGTCGGCGGTCCGCTTCACCCCGTGCTCCACGGCGTTCTCCACCAGAGGCTGCAACAGCAGCGTGGGGATCAGCCCGCGCGCCGCGGCATCGAGTATCTCAACGTCGATGGTCAGCCGCTCACCAAAACGAATCCGCTGAATCTCGAGATAGGGCGACAGCAGCTCCATCTCTTGCGCCAGCGTCAGTTCGGCAACATTCCCGCCGTTGAGGGTGCGTCGCAGCAGCTCGCCCAGCCGGGCGATCATCCGCTGGGCTCGCTCCGGCTCTCCGATCACGTAGGCCGAGATGGCGTTCAGGGTGTTGAACAGAAAGTGGGGATGCAGCTGGAGCCTGAGGGCATCCAGACGGGCCTCGGTCAACCGGGCTTCCAACTGAGCCGCGTTGATCCGCTGCTCCCGATACATCCGCTGGTAGACGAATGCAGCCTGGATCCCGAGGATGACCCAGTAATACAAAAATCCAGTGAGCGTCCCCCAGACTATCCCCCCGCTGAGGCCGGTGAGAAAACTGCCGATGGTGCCGGGAGGCTCGCGACCGATCAGCCATAGACCCAGGTAGTGCAGTGTATATGTGGTAACGATCTGGACTGGTGCGAGAACCATCATCAGCAGAAAATGGGGAGCGAGCGTCCGCCCGGCTCCCGCGGCGCCGAGTGGCCAGCGGCGGCCGGCGGCCAGCACGAGCGCGGAGAAGCCGGCCCAGGTCAGAGCGTAGACGAATTCATGGTAGACGTCCCACTGCCAATCCAGGAGCCGGTGGCGAGTGGCCCCGACCAGCACGTTCTCGGCGCTGAAGAAGACCGCGACACCGCACCAGACCATCGCGAGACGTATTGCTGGGGAGCTCGGCAAGCGCATGAGAACATCTTCGCGCGTCGCCCGACCGACCGCAACCGCTCAACCAATCAGGTCCCATTCATCACGCGCGAGTCCGCATTGGTCCCCGATGAATGCCGGTTTGGCCCATCAGCGTTGGCCTCGGCGAGCGGAGATAGCAGCTTGGATCTCCCCCGGATCAGAGGATTCCATGAAGGGCTTACTCACCATCAGCATGCTCGGCGGCGTTCTGCTCTTTGGACGAGCGCCCTCGGCTCACGCGCAAACCGCCGCCGATTCCGCCGCAATCCGAGCCACCGCCCTCGACTACATCCAGGGCTGGTACACCAACAACCCGACCCGAATGGAGCGGGCGCTACATCCTCATCTGGCCAAGCGGCTTGTCTGGGCCGATTCGACCGGGAGAAGCCATCTGGTAGATCTCACGGCGCTGGAGCTGATCCAGGGCACCAGGTCCCATCCGCCCACACCGGCTTCAGAACGGCGCGACGAGGTGAGCATCGTCAGCAGCTACGGCAATGTTGCGATCGTGCGGATCGAAGCCACCGACTGGGTGGATTTTCTGCAGGAAGTGAAATGGAACGGCAGCTGGAAGATCTTGAATGTGGTCTGGGAGAACCGGCCGGAGATGGCGGACAAGATGGTAAGGCGGTAGCGGGTGGGAGAACGACGGAAGGCGCTATGTCTTCCGTCGTTCCGCCGTTCCGCCGTTCCGCCTCAGGCCGTCTGCTCCACCAGCTCCAGCGCTCGCCGAATCGCGGCCAGATGATGATAGCTGTGCCTTACCGGATGGTCTTCCAGGAAGAACTGACAGGTCAGCGGCGCGTCGGAGTTGAGTGACACCGGGGCGGCCTGGTCCAGCTGCTCGTCGCTCAGGGCACGAATGCCCGCAGCGGCTGCAGCGCTGTTCTTGCGCAGCAGTTCAATGGCCTGCTGCTTGGTGGTTCCAGCGAAGTCCCGGGAGTGCTGCGCATTGATCTCGTGCACGGCATCCCAGGTCACCCCGGCAATCGGCTTTCCCCCCGCAAGGTTCTGGGCCAGGGTCATCTCGAGAGGATACATACTCGCGACGTGATGGATGACGACCCCGATCTTACGCCCGTCCTTGGGCAAGGGGGTCTGCCACTCGGCATCCGTCAGGTCATTTGCCAGGGCTTCGAGGGCACGGGCACCCTGCTCCAGGCGTTCGGCGAGAAGATTGGAGCGTCGGCTCATCGGTGTACCTCCATCGGTGTTGGGTGTCATGGAATTCCGCAATCATATTGGCCCAATCGACCCGCTTCTGAAATGACCAACCGTCCCGACTTCCTGCTCCAGCGTACCGGGCTCTTTGCCCCGTTGTGCCTATCTTGTGATCCGCCGCTGGCGCGAACGCAGTGAGTTCGTTTATTTCCTGCTCCCCCAAGATCCAAAAAAGTCAGTGGAGACCCCCACGTGACCGGACCATCCAAGGCTACCCGCGTCCCGGCTGGCGGCATTGCGGCCATAGCCGCCCTGTACGCCGTCGGCTATTTCGTGTGGGAGCAGAGCCATTGGGGCTCCTCTGCCATCCGCGACCTCGTCGGCAACGTCGCCTTCATGCCGTTCAACCTCGGCGTGATGACGCTGTTTGCTCTCGCCTCGAGGCAGAGCATTCTGGATCCCGGGATCCGCCGGGCCCTCCGTCTGCTGGCCCTGGGTGGGGCCATGGTCTTCATCGGCAATGCCATTTCCACCTGGTACGTGGTGGCGCTCCAGTCCAACCCCCCGGTCTCCTGGGCCGACCCGTTCTTCCTGTCGGACTCGCTGCTCACCCTCGCCGCCCTGCTCTCGTTTCCGCTGGCTCGCCGCAGCCGGCTGGAGCGTTGGAAGTTCGTGCTCGACGTGACCATGGTGCTGGTGGGTGGCGGCGTCGCTATCTGGTATTTCTCCATTCGCCCGACCGCGGCTTCGCAGGAGAGCAGTGTCGTAGTCACCCTGCTCGCTTTCGCCTATCCCCTGGCAAGCATGCTGGTGCTGCTCGGTGTCACCACCGTGTTGCTCCGAAAGCCGCTCGACGGCAACCGTGTGGCCTTCCGGCTTCTGGTTACCGGGATCTCGGTCGGCGTGGTCGCAGACCTCACCTTCAATCTGGTGCAGCTCGAGGCCGGCGGCCGAAGTGCCAGCTGGGCCGACGGCGTGTTCCTCATCTGCTACGTCATCCTGATCTACAGCGCCGAGCTCTACTGGCGTCGCCCTGCGGCCAATCAGCCCGCGGGCAGCGTCACGGTCCGCTATCAACCGATCAGTCCCCTGCCCTACCTCGCCGTCGGCTCAACCTACGCCCTGCTGCTTTTTGTGGCGCTCCGGCCCTGGACCGACCCCATCAGCGGCCTGGCGCTGGGCGCCCTGCTCGTCACCGGCGTGGTGGTGCTGCGTCAGGTGTGGACCGTCCGGGAAAATCTCCGGCTTCTGGCGGAGCACTCGGCTCGACAGAACGAAGCCCGGTTCCGTTCCCTGGTCCAGCACTCGTCTGACGTCATCATCGTTACCCGGGCCGATGGCACTGTTCGTTTCGTCAGTCCCTCGGCCACCCGGGTGTTCGGCTACGACCCTTCGGAGATGGTGCGCCACAGCATCGCCGAGCTGCTTCACCCCGATGACCGGGAGCGAGCCGCCACCTTCTTTCGCACCGCGTCGCAATCGCCCGGCGTGACCGGGCCCGTCGAATGGCGCTTCCGCCAGCCTGACGGCTCCTGGCTCCACGCCGAGATCCTGGCCACCAATCTCTTGCACGACCAGAGCGTCAAAGGTGTCGTCCTCAACACTCGGGATGTGAGCGAGCGGCGCCGGCTGGAAGAACAGCTCACCCACCAGGCTTTCCATGATCCGCTTACCGGACTGGCCAATCGAGCGCTCTTCCGCGACCGCGTCAGCCACGGGCTTGCCTTGGCCCAGCGCCGCGGCACGCCGGTAACCGTGCTGTATCTGGATCTGGACGATTTCAAGAACGTCAACGACAGCCTGGGTCACGCGGAGGGCGACCGGCTCCTCATCGCCGCAGCGGAGCGATTTCTCGCTTGCGCCCGCAGTGCAGACACGGTGGCCCGACTTGGCGGGGACGAGTTCGCCATCCTGATCGAGGGAGCCGACGGCCGCGATGGCCTGCCCGAGCGGCTCGCTGCCGCCATGTCCCACCCCTTCAGGCTCAGCGGCAACCAGGTACGAGTCACGGTCAGCATCGGAGTAGCATCGGCTTCGGCCGAGGACAGCGCGGACGATTTGCTGCGGAACGCGGACATGGCTATGTACGCGGCCAAGCGGCACGGAAAGGGGCGGGCGGAAACCTACGAGTCGAGGATGTATGCCGACATTCGCGAGCGACTCGACCTCGAAGCCGCTCTCCGCACAGCCATCGAACAGCGGGAGTTGACCCTTTTCTACCAGCCGATTGTGAACTTGCAGACCGGTGCCATTTATGGAGTGGAGGCATTACTCCGGTGGGAGCATCCGCAGTTCGGCCGGCTCCTGCCCCAGCACTTCATTCCACTGGCGGAAGAGACCGGCCTGATCGTCCAGCTCGGCGCCTGGGTTCTGGCGGAGGCGTGCCGCCAGCTCCAGGCCTGGAAAGCGAGCCATCCGCAGCATAGCCTGGCGGTGTCGATCAACATCTCCGGTCGCCAGCTCCAGGGAACCGGCCTGGCCGAGGCGCTGCGGCAAACGTTGACTTCGTCCGGCGTGAGTCCTTCGTCTGTGGTATTGGAGATTACCGAAAGCGTGCTGATGCAGCAGACCGACGTCATCCTGGAGCGGCTGCAGCAGCTCAAGGCGCTCGGTGTTCGGCTCGCGATCGACGATTTCGGAACCGGCTACTCGTCCCTGAGCTATCTGCAGCGCTTCCCGATCGACATCCTGAAGATCGCGAAGCCGTTCGTTGAAGAAGTGGGCCAGGGCGCCGACCGCTCGGCCCTGGCCCGCGCCATCGTCGGCCTGGGAGACACGCTCAAGCTGCAAACCATCGCCGAAGGAATCGAGCGGGCGGAGCAGCGGGCCGCCCTGATCGAGCTCGGCTGCGGCCTCGGTCAGGGACACCACTTCTGGCCCGCGCTCTCGGCAACAGCACTGGAAGAGCTACTGTCGACCGACCGATTCCCCCGTTTGCGGCTGGTCGAGGGCAATGCCTCCTGAGTCGCAGCCTACTTCTTGCTCGGGTCGTCCGCCGGATTCACGTAGGTCATGGCGAACGGCCCCATTGCCGACACGGATACCACTGTCGCGCCTTTAGCCGCTGCATAGTGGTGCTGCTGGGCCGGCAGGCTCCCCTTGGCGCCTGCCTTCATCGGCTTGGCCTTCGACAGATCCAGTGAATCCCCCTTGCCCACCAGGAAAATCCCCTTCTTCACTACCACCGTTTCGGCGGTGGGGTGGTAGTGGGGAGCAATCTTGTACCCGTCCGGCATGGAGAGCTCGATGGTGAACGGCTCCGCCTTGGCGGGATCACCGCTGACAACTGCCATCTTTGCCCCTTTGGGGAACTCTGCCGGTGCGGGACCCCAGGTCAGAGAGTGGCTCTTGTGGGTGGAGGCCGCCTGAGCATGGAGGGTGGCGGCCGGGAGCAGGAGGCAGGCGGAAAGCAGAAGCGCGCGCATAGGATCTCCAGAGCGAGTGGTAGAAGGGCCCGCAGACTTCACCATCTGGAGATGCCTAAGGCAGGCAGGACGACGCACCCTAATACGGGGAAAGCTCAGCGGCCCTGGATCGTTTGCGGGGCCCTCTTCCTCCAACCGCCCGGAGCCACACCGGTTGCTTTCTTGAAGGCACGGCTGAACGCAGCCTCCGAGTCGTAACCCACGTCTCCGGCTATGGCGTTCATCTTGGCGTCGGTTTGGCTCAGGAGGTTGGCTGCGACCTGCATCCTCCATTGAGTCAGGTACTGCATGGGCGGCTGGCCTACCAGCTCGGCAAAGCGCTTGGCCACACTGGTGCGGGATGAGTTGGCCTCTCGGGCCAGCTCCTCCAGGGTCCAGGGATGCCCCGGCCGGGCGTGGATCAGCGACAGCACCCGGCCGACCACTTCATCTCGCAGGCCCGCCAGCCAGCCGGTTTGTCCCGGCGGCAGCTCCTGGAGATACCGCCGCAGCAATTCGACAAACATCAGCTCAGCCAACCGGGTGAGCACGCCGTCGGCACCAGGCCGGCCCAGCTGGGCCTCCTTGGTTACCTGGCGGGCAAAGCTGTCCAGCCAGGCGCTCGGCATCTGCCGGACATGCATCATCCGGGGCAGCGTCGCCAGCAAAGGATTGAAGGGACGATGGTCGCAACCCAGGAACCCGCAGACGAATGAGGCCGCGAGCGGCCGGCCGCCGGTGAGAATCACCGTATCCGGGTAGCGCTTCGGAAAGCTGGTTGTCACGTTGGGTGCGCGAAGATCTCGCCCGCTGGACATCACGTTTGGATCGCCGTGGGGAAAGACGATTACGTCTCCGGGGAACATCTCGACCGGCTCTTCACCCATCAGCCGTACGTAGCAGTGGCCTTCCGTCAGAATGTGGTAGGCGATGAGGTGATCGGAGCGAGGCAGGATCTGGGGCCTCAGCTCCCGGGCATGCGCCGACTCCACGATCCAGGGCTCGGCTGCCTCGACCGCGTAGAAGTACGCCCCGTCCAGTCGTACTACCCGTAACAGATCAGAGAGCGTGTCGATGCTGTCCTCGAATGCTGTCGTTTGGGCCGTGGAAAGCTACCACGGTCGAGTCTCGCCCACCTTCATGATCCAGGCCCGGTCCGTTCCCCATCCCTGCCGGTCAGCTTGAGCGCGAAAGCGGCGGGCCGGCTCATCCACGGCCTCGTCTGCCAGATCGAAAGTGCCGAAGTGCATGGCCACAATCGTCCTTGCGCCCACATCCTTCCCGATCTGGAACCCTTCTTCGGGCGTCGTGTGTACCGGATGCATCATGGCTGCGGGAAGGTACGCGCCAATCGGAACGGTGGCGAGATCGAACGGCCCCAGCCTTTTTCCGATCTCCTCGAAGTGGTGGGGGTACGCCGTATCGCCGGCATCGTAGAAACGCCGGGTGTTTCCCTGCACCACCCAGCCACACCAGAGCCGGCGGTTCCGGTCACGCAGCGTGCGGCCGGAGAAGTGCCGAGCCGGAACGCAGGTGATCTGTACGCCGTCCAGCTCGATGTGCTGCCACCAATCGAGTTCAATAGCGTGGCCTCCGGCGGCGCGAACCCATGCTGCCATCCCTCGCGGCACCACAAAGGGCACCCCTCTTCGGGCAAGCTGCACCACCGTTCGACGGTCGGTATGATCGTAATGGTCGTGCGTGAGTAGAACGAAGTTCAGCCGGGGAACAGCATCCAGGGGCAGCCCCGGTGGCACCATTCGCCGCGGGCCCATGAAGGAAAATGGGCTCGCTCGCTCGGAAAAGATGGGGTCGGTAATGAAGGTGACGCCATCCATACGCACCAGAAAGGTCGAATGACCAACCCAGGTGAGACTGGGATCGCGACCAAGTGCCGCAGGATCGTAAGGGATCCGGTCGGCCGCTCCGGAGCGCGGTCTCAGGCTTACCCGTATTCTTCTGAGGAAGAACGGGAGGGTGACGCTCAGCCCGGGAAGCTCAAACTTCGAAGGAGGATTCATTGAGGCAATATTATGTGGCTGCCGGGCTGCTCCTGGCGAGCCGTCCGCTCCTGGCGCAGACGGTGTCAGCGGTCCACGATCCGGTGGTCAACGATGCGGCTCGCACCGATACGCTGTACCCGCCCACCACCGCGGAGCTGTCCTTCCAGAGTCATGGCTCCCGCCTCAACGGTTTCTTCTACCTGGCGCAAGGCGGAACTCCCCATCCGACGGTGATTCTGCTGCACGGCTTCCCGGGCAATGAGCGCAACCTCGACCTGGCGCAGTCTCTTCGGCGAGCGGGAATGAACGTGCTGTACTATGACTATCGAGGTTCCTGGGGAAGCGCCGGAACGTTCTCCTTCGCTCACGCGCTCGAGGATGTCGCCGCCGCCATGGAGTTTGTCCGCTCCGACTCGAGTGTCAAAGCCTTCCGGATCGATCCTGAACGGATAACGCTGCTGGGGCACAGCATGGGTGGATGGCTGGCATTGATGAGTGCTGCGGCAGACACGTCAATCACGTGTTCGGTGGCGCTCGACTTCTGGAACGTAGGCGGGGATGGGCGTGAGATGTCGTCCGATAGCAAGGCGGACTCCACTGCCACGGCTTACATCCAGTCCGTCAGTGGGGCCGGTGCACCGCTCAGCGCCAATGGCCTTGCCTTGGTTGCCGAAATCAAGGCGCACGGAAACGAGTGGGATCCGATAGGATCTGCCGCGCTCCTCCGGGCTCGGCCACTGCTGCTCATCAGCACCACCGCAAACGACTCACACCAGCCGCTGAGTGCAGCGGTGCGTCAGGGCAGCGCCAATCGTTTAACAGCGCTGCAGTGGAAAACCGATCACGGCTTTTCGGATCGGCGTATTCGGCTGGCCCATACCATTGTAGGGTGGCTGCAGCAGCGCTGCCTCAGATGACTCTTTCAAAGCCTGGCTGACCTCTAACATACCTGAGTTCACGACTGTAAGTGAATGTCGTTCAACGATATACACTCGTGTGCTGTAAGTCACTTCGAACCTGCTCCCAGGTACATACCTTTGAGCGTCTCTTAATCACGCCACCCGCTTTCTTCGAGTCGACTGGTGCTCCTGCCCCGGATCTGCTCCATGGTTTGCAGTGCCCGACGCCCTTGGACCGGCAGCGCCAAATCGCGCAGACTGGTTGCGCTGGTGCTTGCGACTGGATGCGCGGGCAGCGATTTGATGCTGCCCGACAGTGGCGGTTCCAGGCCAAGCATGCGAGTGGTGGCTGGAGATAGTCTCACGGGGCAGGTGGGAGAGCTCCTCGGCGACCCAGTAGTGGTAGAGGTGGTCGGCCCAGACAGTCAGCCCATTGCCGATGCCGCCATCGAGTTCGTCTTCACCTCCGCGGGCGACGGCGCTGAGATTCATCCGGCCAGTACCACTACCAATGACTTGGGCCAGGCAGAAGCACACCTGCTGCTGGGAGATAAGATCGGTCTCCAGACCGGGGAGGCCAGGCTCGTAGTAGATGGTGCGGTCGCATCCAAGACCGGCTTCGTGGCGGTGGCCAACGCCGCCGGTCCCGAGAATCGTCAGCCGGAGGCCGATTTCAACTGGCACTGCGACGACCTGGTCTGTCAGCTTACCGATGCCAGCAGTGATCCGGACGGGACGGTGAGTGCCTGGAGCTGGCAGTTCGGTGACGGGAATAGTTCCGATCAGGCCAGTCCACTGCATGCCTACGCCGAACCGGGAACCTACACCGTGACGCTGGCCGTCACCGATAATGGCGGCGCGACCGCGGAGAAGTCCTCTCAGGTGACAGTCTCCGCCGCTCCTCCTCCACCCACCAACCAGCCGCCCCGAGCCGATTTCGAGGTCCGCTGCCATGACCGGTTCTGCAGCTTCAGCGACAAGAGCAGAGACGATGATGGTAACGTGGTGAGCTGGAGCTGGGACTTCGGCGACGGTCAAAGCTCGGACCAGCGCAGCCCGTTTCACTTTTACGGCGATGAGGGCCACTACGACGTGACCCTCACGGTGACCGACAACGGCGGTGGATCCGCTAGCAAAACCCAGAAGGTCGATCTCAAGCACTAACTGCCTGTAGCGAGCTCCCGCCCACTGGATCGCTCCCAATTCACGAAGAGAAACCCTCCTGGCGCATCGAAGGGCGGCTCCCCCTTGGCCGCCGTGACCTGCAGCTGCAGCTCATCGATCTTGTTCTTCGAGCAGTCCCAGCAGCTTAGCGCAAAGTCCCGTTCGTTCCGGGTGCGCGACAGAAGCATCACGTGCACCTGCGCGTTGTTGGTGACCAGACTCCCGTTTCGGTAGAGGTGGCCGAACGACCACAGGGCAACGGCACTATTGATCGTGGGCACCAGGGGCGTGTGTACCGTGGTGATGCCGTGGTAATAGAGTCCCATGATCACGCCGCCAAACCTGGGATGGTGCGGCACGTCCTTGGTCTGCACCCGGTCGAGCACCAGCTTCCAGTGCGCGGCATCCTTGGTGGTGAACTCCGCCGTGCCGTTTACCGAGTCGCCCGCTGCGCCCCTGTCCCAGGCGGTCAGGCTGAAGGTTCCCTCGATCGGCGCTACCTCGTTCGAGTAGGGTCCCGACTGGGCCTGAGCCTCGAGGGTTGCCCGCTCTTCGCCGAAGGCGGGAAGCACAGGTCCGAGGCTGTCGGCAAAGGGAAATGGACCGGGCAAAATCTGGATGACCGTCCCTCCCCCGCTCACCTTGATCGCGTGCGCCCTGCTTCGGCCAGTAGCCGAGTCCCCAGCCACCGTCAGGTGAGTGTCCATCCCCAGCTTCTTGTGCGAGTCATCCCCCACCGGGCAGTAGACCTCGTACGACCCTGGCGTCAGGTTCAGGCGCAGAGTGGCGCTCGCGCCCGGCTGGATCAGCTCGGTCCGTTGCTCGATTCCATTGCCCTCGACCTCCAGTTGGTGCGGGATGCTACCCGTGTTTTCCACGGCAACCGTCACCGGGCCAGTGGGGAGCGTTTGCCGGGACAGCTCGACTTTCCACTCCGAGAGTGTTGCGTGCAGCTGGGTGGCTCCTCCCGGGCTTGGCAGCCGTAAATGGGGCGCGAACAGTATCGCTCCTGCCACCAGCGATGCGGCGCTGGGCAGTGCGCGCAGGTATCTTGGGGTCATGCCGGTCTCCTGAGGAAGTGGCGTTGACGTGCTCGCGCCGAAGACCGATGGGAGCCGAAGCTTATTCCCGGGAATAGACTGCCCTCCGGCGGAGTCTTACCGGCAGAGCACCCAGGCTGTCAGCCAGGAGGACCGTGGATCCGACCGAGGTGGGACGATTCGAGGCAACGGTGCTGCCGCATCTGGATGCGGCATATACCCTGGCGCGATACCTCCTGCACAACGAAGACGACGCCAAGGATGTGGTGCAGGATGCCTATCTCCGGGCTCTGAAGTACTTCAGCGGGTTCCGCGGGACCAGCGCAGGTGAAGGCCGCCCCTGGCTGCTGGCCATCGTCCGCAACACTGCGTTCAGCCGGCGCCGCCGCCAACGGCACGGAGCCGCCCTCACCGAATTCGACGAGCAAGTGCACAGTGACGCCATTGAAGATGTTCACCCCGAATCCGAGCTGCTCGGATCTGATGCCCGGGAATCATTACATCAAGCCATCGACAATCTTCCCCTCGAATTCCGTGAGGTCATCATCCTGCGCGAGCTGGAAGGGATGTCGTACAAGGAGATCGGGGAAGTGACCGGGGTACCGCTCGGGACAGTCATGTCCCGGCTGGCCCGTGCCCGCGATCGATTGCAGCGGGCGCTCTCGGCTGAGCGGAGGGGCGTACGATGACCCACGACGATATGCAGCTTCAGGTGGATGCCTATCTGGATGGAGAGCTGGCGTCGCGCGACGCTCGGGAGCTGGAAGCGCATCTGCAGAAATGCACCGAATGCTCCGCCCTCCGGGACGCGCGAGTGGCCTTGAGCGGGGCCATCCGGAGAGAAACTCCACCCTTGCAGGCGTCTCCGGAGCTGAAGAGTCGCATTCGCCAGATGGTGGCGTCCGCCGGCGAAGCGCAGCGCTCCCGCCCGAGACCAGTACCTCCTGCCTGGCGCTGGCTTGGCCTCGCTGCGTGCCTTGCCCTTGCCGCGGTGGGCGGCTGGCGGGTTGGCGTGCGTCGAGCGGCGGACACCACACTCACCGATCAGCTGCTCGCGAGTCACGTCCGCTCACTCATGCCTGGCCATCTTACCGACGTCGTCTCATCCGATCAGCACACCGTCAAGCCGTGGTTCAACGGCAAGCTGGACTTCTCACCCCCGGTTTACGATCTCGCCGCGCAGGGATATCCCCTGATCGGCGGGCGAATGGATTATGTCGGTGGTCGGCCCGTAGCGGCGCTGGTCTATCAGCGGCATCAGCACGTGATCAATGTCTTCTTGTGGCCTGCATCGCAGAACGCCGCAGGAGAGCGCACCCCCGTCACTCGGCAGGGTTACCATCTACTGGGCTGGACCGGCGGTGGCTATGAGTGCTGGGTGGTGTCGGATGTCGGCACTGCGACCCTGACCGCGTTCGCCGGTCTCCTGGGACAACAGGAGGGACCGGGTCAGTGGAAGCCTTGAAGATCGAGTTAGAAAGACTGAGCCTGAGAACGAGCGGTGCATGAGGACCTCAGAAGACGACTTGGGCCTGGGCCAGCGCGAGATTCTTGCGGACGCCCGGCTCGCCCACCTGTCGACTGACAAATTCCAGGGTGAACCGGGTGGCGCGGCCCCAAGGGAACAGATTGACTGCCGCGGTCATCGCCCGGTTCTTCAGTACGCCGGTAGGAGCAATGCCGGCGCGGTCGAACCATTCGTACTTGAGCACCGGCTGCAGCCAGGGACGGAGCGGTGCGGCGGCCAGGGCGTACCAACCCCGGTCATCTTCGATCCCGAGCACATTTCGATGCTGGCCGATATACTCGGCCCGGAGAATGATCCAGGGCGACTCTACGCTTGCATCGGCACCATACCGCGTGCTGTCGCCGAAGTAGCTGGCGGCGTTGACTCCCAGCAGCAGATAGGGCAACGGCCGGAAGGCCACCCGAGCAACGCCCAAGGTTGAAGAGTCGGTATTCGCCGTGATGTTCTGGCCCTCGCCGTTGAAGATCCCAGCGGAAACGAGGGCCCGCCCGCCGAAGGCATAGTCAGCCAGGAGACCGATATCGCGCTTGGGCGCGAGCGAGTCCACCACAGTTGAGCGGTCGGCGGTCTCGACTTCCGGCAGCGAGGTGAGGAACTCGCGGGTAAACGGGGTCTTGAATTGCCCCACCTGGATGCCGAGGGCCTGGTGGGCCCAGCGCACGTAGGCGTCCTGCAGCGCCACGCTCGCTTTCCCGGTTCCTACGCTGCCGGTACGGAATTCGCCCTGAATTCGCCAGCTCACGTCGCCCACGACCGTGCCGGCTGCGGCCAGTCGGGCGCGATTGAGGGTAGCGGTGAGGCCCACGTTGTCTTGATATACCTCTCGCCCCTGGAGATAGCCGCTCAGCTTCACCGAGGGTGCAGGCGAGCTGGAAGAGTTCTGGGCGAGTATCCGCGGTACGGCCAGCAGCAGTGGAGGAAGGAGGAGCGCGAATCGGGCGAGCATGGGCCCCTTTCGACGAGGAGTACGTTGGGCCGAACGTACACCTCCCCGAAGCGTTAGGCAACGCCGTGCCTATCGCTTGATGAGGGCCTTTCGAAATGCGCGCTGGCTGTAGTTGGCCATGTCGCCTTGCCAGCGCTCGAAGATCGCCACCAGCCGCCGTCCCTCGGGGCTGAGCTTCGCGCCGCCACCCGCGCTTCCCCCGCGCGCGGTCTCCAGCACTCGTCGCCCGAGGATGTTTTCCATTCGGCGGATCCGGTTGAGGCAGGTGCGATAGCTCCAACCCACCGCCTGCCCGGCCTGGCGGATGGTGCCGGTTTCATCCACCGCGCGCAGAAAGCGGAAGTAGTTGGGACCCATGAGGAATGAATTGCCCAGGGTGAACCACACCTTGTGCCTGGCCCGCAGCTGGGGGACCACAGAGGAACGTGGCGAGGGTGAAGGCCGTACACGCATTGGTTGCTCCCGCGCTGGCGTGTCCCGATGGCAACAAGGAAAGAAAGCCAGGAGACGCTCGGCGGCGTAGTTCAGGGTTATAATGTCGAATGTCTTCGCCCGCCGCGACCCTCTGCCGGAGTACCACCCGCCATGCAAGCCGAGCCACTGCTCACCTGGCCTGAGCCGGTCCGCGAGTTCATCGGTTTCGTCTCGCTCTTCCTCGCCAACGGCGCCATTGGGTTTCGTTACGCCGCAGTGCGGGGCCGGCTCACCGAAGAGGGGGCCTCGACCGAGGCACGGGCAGTCTACGCGCGCGCCGCTCGGCGCGCCGCCGGCTTCGGCCTATTCGGGGCGTTGGTTCAGGCGGGCCTTCTGATCCTGCAGCTACCTCACCTGGCAGAGCGGATGCACCGATCGGTGGGACAGCTCCTCACCAGCGATCCTCAGACTATCGCGCGATGCGTACTCTTGCTGGCGGGAATCGTGGGGCTCGCTTTGGCTCGTAGAACTTCGCAGAGCCAAGCCTGGCTGGTTGCGGCAGTGGGATTGATCGGGGCACAGCTCGCGGTAATTCTGTCGGGTCGCTGGGTTGGCCTGGTGAATCCGGCTCACCAGCTCTTTGGAAGCCTCTGGCTCGGCACCCTGCTGGTGCTGGTGCTGGCAGGACTCTCCAGTGTGCTGCGAGACGCGCCCCGGCTGAGAGGAAGCATTGCGGCCGACATGATCAACGGGTTCTCGCCGCTGGCGCTCACGGCGGCGCCGCTGCTGGTGGCCACCGGGATCACCACGGCTCTGCTCCACCTGCACCCCTTCTCCTCGCTTTACACCACGCCGTACGGGTACGCACTGCTGGTAAAGCTCTGCTTCGTGGCCCTGGTTTTCATCCTGGGAACCTGGAACTGGAGGCGGCAGCGGCCCCGGCTCGGCAGCGAGGAGGCCGCCGGCCGGATCCGCCGATCTTCGATCATGGAGCTCAGCGTGGCCACGGTCGTGCTAATCGTGACCTCGATCCTGGTGAGTCTCCCTTCACCGAAACACTAGCCTAGACCTCGGCCGGGATCGGAATCTCTCCCTTGTGTACCGCCAGCCACTCCTCGAAGGTCTGCAGTTCAGGATTCAGTGATCGGCTGAACTCCAGGCTCCGGGCCCCCACGAAGTAGTCGTTGAAGTCGCGCTTGAACTGAAACATGTTGCCCAGATCGTCTGCGCCGGGAAAGCCGAAGCTCCGGTACACCTCGGGCGGAACGTTGTTGTAGCGGACTTCCTGGCCCAGTGCCTGGGTCAGCTGCCGGGCCATCTCGGCGCCGGTAAGGTGCTCGCCCGCGATGGCCACCGTCCGGTTGATGAATTCCCGTCCCCGCTTGAAGATCCCGTAGGCACACTTCCCGATGTCCTCGACCGCGATACTGGGCAGCGGCTTGTCGTCCAGTGGAAAGGTGATAGCGAGGACACCGTCCGGGCCGCGCTGCGGACCGGCGCCGAAGAAGATCAGATTTTCCCAGTAAAACGCGGTGAGGAGAAACGTGGTCGGCACCCCCAGCTCGCGGAAGATCCCGTCGGCCTCGCCCTTGGCGTCGAAGTGCGGCACCTTGTACTTGCCCATGAGCGTCGGCATCCGGTCGTCTTCCAGCGGAACCCACTTGCGGGTGTCTTCCAAAGTGGACCAGATCACATGCTGCAACCCGGCATCCTTGGCGGCCTGGGCCTGGTTTCGGGCCTGGGTCAGCTCCCGCTCAGGCGAGAAGTGTTCCCAGTAGTTGGTAAGACAGAACGCGCCGTAAGCACCGGTAAAGGCGCGCCGAACGCTCGCCGGATCGTCCACATCGGCGGTAACAACTTCGGCCCCCGCGTTCTTGAGGGCCCGAGCCTTCTCCGAATCCGGCTTTCGGGTCAGGGCGCGGACACCGAACTCGCCGTTCCGGTCGGCCAGGATAGCGCGAGCCAGTCCCCCGCCCTGCGCGCCAGTGGCCCCGACGACGGCAATGATCTTCTTCTCGGGCATGATGATTCTCCAAAGTGAGTGACCTGAGCCAGGCGAGAACATATCGCCAAAACACTGAACCCACAAAGCACCCGGAGCACCCGTCCCGCCGCCTTCTGGCCGCTTACTTCCTGCGGCTTGGTGCGCTGGGTTTCGGCGGGCCGGTGGCGCTGGTGGGACACATGCATCGGGACCTGGTGGAGAACCGCCGCTGGATCAGCGAGGAGGAGTACCGCGAGGGCCTGGCCCTGGCCCAGCTGTCCCCCGGGCCGCTTGCTGCCCAGCTCTGCTTCTATCTGGGGTACATCCGTGGCGGTATCACCGGCGCCATCATGTCGGGTCTGGCCTTCGTCGCTCCCAGCTTCCTGATCGTGGTCGCGCTCGGCTGGGCGTACCTGCGCTACGGCGGACTCTCCTGGATGCAGGCGGTGTTCTACGGCGTGGGCGCGTCCGTCATTGGGCTCATCGCCAGGAGCGCCTACGGACTGGCGCGGAAGACGATGGGACGGGACGCCCTGCTCTGGGGGATTCTGCTCGTGGTCGCGGTTGCAACGGCAATGACAGGCCGGGAAAGTGTCTCGCTCATCATTGCCGGGGGAGTCGTTGTTTGGCTGGTGCGAGCTCCGCCCAGCATTCTGCGGAGAGCCGGCACCGCAGGTGAAGGCGGCAGTGCCATCCTGCTGCTTCAGCTCCTCGGATTCTTTGCCTACGCCGGAACCTTCGTCTTCGGCAGCGGACTCGCGATCGTCCCCTTCCTGCACGGCGGTGTGGTGCTGGAGCACCGCTGGCTTACCGAGCGGCAGTTCCTGGACGCGGTCGCCGTGGCGTTCATCACGCCGGGGCCGGTGGTGATCACCACCGGATTCATCGGCTATCTAGTGGCGGGCATGACAGGTGCCTGCGTGGCCGCCGCCGCGACGTTCCTCCCCGCATTCCTCTTCACAGTGGTTCCAGCTCCGTACTTTCATCGCCATGGCAGCCGCCCCGCTCTCGCAGCGGTGGTGGCCGGAGTGACCGCGGGGGCTACCGGAGCCATTGTGGGCGCGGTCGTTGTGCTGGGCAGGCAATCGATCGTGGACTCGACGACGGCAGGTCTAGCGCTGGGCGCCTTTGCCCTGACCTGGTTGCCCTGGAAGATCCCCGACCCATTGATCGTACTGCTTGCGGCGCTGGTTGGGGTGATGCGGCGCTAGGAAGCCCGCTCGAGCTCGGGGCATGGTTTGCCAGGCTGCACAAGGGATGGAGGATGTACGCAGGGACAACGGGAACCGCCTGCGTAGTTCCGTCCTACGACCCTGCGACCGGAACCGGAGACGTTCGCCGGGTGGTGGTGCCGTCGCCCAGCTGACCGTTGTGGTTATAGCCCCAGCAATAGCCTCGGCCCGTGGCCGTGACACCGCAGCTATGGGCGCTGCCCGCGCTAAGTTGGGTCAGGATAAGGGCCCCTGCCAGAGCCTTCGGGGTGTAGTGATTGCTGATTGTACCGTCGCCCAGACTCCCCTGCACGTTGGTGCCCCAGCAGTAGCCCTGCCCCCCGATCGTCAGGCCGCAGGAATACACTCCGGCGGCACTTACGTTCTTAAACTGCAGCGTGCCAGCCACCGGACGAGGCGTCGAGCGGGTGGTCAGCGTCCCATCGCCCAGCTGACCGCTTGATCCGGAGCCCCAGCAATACGCCCGGTTGGCCGTTGTTACCGCGCAGGTATGAAAGACTCCTGACTCGATGTCGCGGATCGAGAGTGAACCCCCAACGGCGATGGGGGACGATTTGGAACTGATTCCGGAAACGCCCAGCTGACCCTCGAAGTTTCTTCCCCAACAGTACGCCTTGCTGCTGGTGGTGACGCCGCAGGTGTGCAGCTGTCCCGGACTTACCCAGCGCCAAGCGAGTCCTCCGCCCACCT
>DASUVR010000439.1:0-8222 GCA_036378855.1 Gemmatimonadales bacterium
CGTCACCAGCCGCCAGTTGAAGGACCGTCTCTACCGGGAGTTGGAGCGCAATGTGGCGCTGCGGGTGGAGGAGACCGACAGTCCGGATACCCACAGCGTGTCCGGTCGGGGCGAGCTCCACCTCGGCATCCTCATGGAGACCATGCGGCGCGAGGGATTCGAGTTTCAGGTCTCCCGTCCCCGGGTGATCACCAAGCTCGGTCCGGACGGTGAGCGGCTGGAGCCCTCTGAGGAGCTGATGATCGATGTGCCTGAGGACTACATGGGCGTCGTCATGGAGAAGCTGGGGCCCCGGCGAACCGAGATGATCGAGATGAAGAACCCGGGACAGGGCATGGTCCGCATGAGCTTCCGGATTCCTGCCCGCGGGCTATTCGGCTATCGGTCGGAGTTCCTGACTGATACCCGTGGCACCGGAATCATGCACCACCGCTTCCTCGACTATGGTCCCTGGGCCGGTCCGCTGGCGGGACGCAAGCGTGGCGTCCTGGTCGCGGATCGAGAGGGCTCGGTCGTGGCCTTTGCCCTGGGCAACCTGCAGGAGCGGGCCCAGATGTTCGTGAAGCCGGGCGACCTGGTCTACGAAGGCATGATCGCGGGCGAGAACTCCCGCCCGGGCGATCTGGACGTGAACGTGACGAAGGAAAAGAAGCTCACCAACATGCGGACCACGGCCTCGGACGAGAACGTCATCCTGGAGCCACCCCGCGAGATCACGCTCGAATACGCCCTCGAGTACATCGAGGAAGACGAGCTGATCGAGGTCACGCCGAAGACCATCCGCCTCCGCAAGCGGGTGTTGCCGGCGAACGATCGCAAGAAGGCCGCCCGGGCCGCCCGGGTGGCGGACGCGTCGTAAATCTTAGATGGCGGAGGATATCATCATGTGGGCCAGGGAAACGTCGGTGGAACCCGCCGAGCTGCGTCGCAAGTTCGACGAAGACGAAGACGAGTTCGAAGATGACGGGTTTACCTTCGACGACGAGGATGAGGAGGACGAGGACCTGGACGACGACGACGATCTCGATGAGGACGAGGACGATCTCGACGAGGAAGAGCTGGAGGAGCTGGAGGACTTCGACGAAGACGAGGAGCTCCGCTGACCGGCCTCCCAGAGACCACTTCATCCGGGGCCGAAGTTGCGATGGGAAGCCGGCCGTTGGACGCGGATAGAAGGAGACTACGATGGCCCAGAAGAGCGAGCGGCAGGAGGAGCAGCGGGGCGGGGGCGAGCGCCGCATTGGCCAGCGCCGGCGGCCCGATGCCCAGCTTGCTCAGGAGCTGCAGGAGATCCTGACCAAGGATCCGGAGCTGGACTCCACCGAGATCGAGGTAGAGGTGGAGGGCGGAGCGGTTACCTTGCGCGGCGTGGTGGACAGCAGCGACGCCCGGCTGCTGGCGGAGGAGCTGGTGGAGTCAGTGAGCGGGGTGCGCGAGGTGCACAACAATTTGAAAGTCTCGCGCTGAGGCGTCACGGATTCGTGCTGAGCTGATACAGCATCCTCCGATATGACTTGTGCCTCATGAAGTGCGCGCCGTCCCGCTTGCCACTGAAGTGCTTCTTCTCGTAGCGGGCAATGCTGCCCCGCCACTTCCAGCGCACGAACTTCATCAGCAGGGGATACGAGGCTTCCAGCTTCGCCAGGATCAGCCCGTAGGCTGGGCCGATCGCCTCGACGTATGCCCGGCTCAGGAGATCGAACGTCGGCGCCACATTGGCCGTCATGTCGGTGTCCTTGAGCTGAGTGAAGCGGGAGGCGGCCAGCAGCGCGCGATGGCGGCGCAGGTCCTGGCCCCCGCCGATCGGGCTCTTCTCATCGGCGGGGAGCTTGAAGATGTCGGAGATCAGGATGTAGCCGCCGGGCCGGAGCGCCGATTCCGCCTTTGCCAGCGCCTGCTCCGCTTTCATGAAGAGGAAGCTTTCGCTGAACAGGATCAGGTCGTAAGTCCGATCCAGGGTAAGCTGCTCGAACTTGGATTCGAAGACCCGCGCCCGGTTCCCCAGCACCCGGCGAGCCTCCGTGGTGAGCCAGGCATTGGGCGACACGCAGTCGACCTCGTAGCCCCGATCGAGCAGCTTGAGCGCCGTGTTCCCCGCGCCGCAGCCCACGTCCAGAATCGAGCGCACGTCCGCCGGAATGTCGGCCATCAGCTCGTCGGTGTAGCGGGCCTGGGCCCGGGGCATGTTCTGCGGCGTCAGCTCCAGATCGTCGGTCCAGTACCCGTAATGCAGGTCCTGCATATCGAGGGCAAAGCGCCCGAGCACAAGCCCGAGGGCGAGTCCGAATTCGGGCGACTGGAGCGCGGGCTGGCGCAACGAGGCGGACACGGGGTTGGCTGAAGTGGTCATGAGGGGGAATGTATATTCAGAATGAGCCCGAGCAGTAGCACCAATCAGTAGCACTGCTCTGCGCGGACTTGCGCCGGCCCCGGTCAGGTCGGTTGATTTGGGACTCGGTCAGGGCCTGTAGCTCAGGTGGTTAGAGCGCACGCCTGATAAGCGTGAGGTCGGTAGTTCAACTCTACCCAGGCCCATACTGGAACACATGCCCCGCATGAGCTTCGGCTCCGCGGGGTTTCTGTTTTCGACCCACTTTTACCTGCTTCTCCTCTACATTGTAGGAGCGGCGGATGCGATGGCTGCCATGATCCCACGCGCACTCCTGATATGGTTGGGGATTTTGCTCCTGGCCAACATCAACGGGGCGGTGCGCGAGCTCTGGCTCATCCCCGCGCTCGGCCCCACGCCCGGGCGGGCGCTGAGCACGATCCTGCTCTCGGGGCTGGTGTTCCTGGTGAGCTGGCTGAGCATCACCTGGATCGCCCCGCTCACACCCCGTGACGCCCTGCTCGTCGGATCAGTCTGGCTGGTCCTGACGCTCGGGTTCGAGTTCCTGGTGGGCCATTACGTGTTTCACAAGCCGTGGGCCGAGCTGACCGAAGATTATCACGTGCTGCGCGGACGGATCTGGCCCCTGGTGCTTCTCGTGGTGCTGTTTGGTCCTCTCTGGACCGGACGGCTCCGGAGACTCTGGTGAGTGTTCAAGGATTGCCGGGCGAGGGAGCGCGATGTGAATTGACCAGTCACCCTGTGCTAGCAGGAGTTTTTATGTCTCGGAGCCTCTGGTTCGTCGCGAGCATCCTGAGCCTGAGTCTCAGCGGATGCCGCGAGACGCGTCCGGTCCCGTCTGGTTCGGGTATTCGTGCCAAGCCGGACTCCAGCCAGCAGGAGCAAGCGACGACGAGTCCGTCGGAACAGCCCGATACGGTGCCTCCGGCTGACGTGTCGCATGGTGAGGCCAAGATCGGTGGCCCGGAGGCTGAACCGTCACCCGTGCCCGCCGCGCTGGCGCCCTCGGAACCCGGCAGATTGCATCGCATTCGGCTGGAGATGAGCCACGCACCGGTCGTCATTGCGCCCGGCGTCCGTTACGCGGCGTGGACCTTCGGCGGCAGGGTTCCCGGCCCACCCATCCACATTCGTCAGGGCGACACCGTGGATTTCACCCTGATCAACCGGGCGAACATTCCGCACAGCATGGACTTTCATGCAGCGGAGATCGCTCCCAGCAAGTACTACGTCAACGTGCTGCCGAACGACTCTCTGCATTACCGTTTCGTCGCCCGGATTCCCGGCGCTTTCATGTATCACTGCGGCACCGCACCCGCAGCAATGCACATCGCCAACGGGATGTATGGGGCCATTGTGGTGGACCCGGCGAGACCCCGTCCCAGAGCGCGGGAGTTCGTGATCGTCCAGAGTGAGTTCTACCTGACGCCGAAACCGGGATCCGACGGCACCCACAGTCTGGATTGGCAACGCCTGCTCTCCCTGGCGCCGGACCATGTCGTCTTCAATGGACGCGCGAGTCAGTATGCCACCCACCCAATCGACGTGCGTCCGGGAGAGCTCCTGCGGTTTTACGTGGTGAACGCAGGACCCAACCGGATCAGCTCGTTCCACGTGGTCGGCGGCATCTTCGATCGGGCGTTCGTGGATGGATCACAAACAAGCCCGTTGGCGGGAGTTCAGACGGTGAACGTGCCGGTTGGGGGCGGCAGCATCTTCGAGCTGCGGCTGCGGCAACCGGGTGACTACCCATTCGTGACTCACGCCTTTGCCGACGCCACCAAGGGCGCCGTAGGCGTCCTCCGGGCGCTGGCTCCGGGCCAAAAGAAAGAGGAACCACACGAGGCGGAGCACTGACCGGCTTTACGTCCCGGAAGAACTCACAACTTCCGTCACTTGCTGGACCAGGGAGCTCAGGAGCTCCTCGACGTCTGTAAAGCGCAACAGGGGCGCGCTCTGTCCCGCCCACAGCGGCATCAGATCCGCTCGGCCGGCGGTCTCGGCTGCCGTCGCAAGATTTCGAACCAGCGCTCGTTGCAGCGGGTAGGGCAGGATCTCGGCTCCGCTTCGGTTGAGCTGCTCCATGAGGCGGTTGTGGATGCCTCGCGCCAGTCTTCCGGTGAAGCCCCGGGTGAGGGAGGTACGTCCTGCCTGCTCTCCCAGCAGTGCGTTCTTGTGCAGTGGACTTGCCCCGGACTCCTCGCAGACCAGGAACACCGTTCCCATCTGGACCGCATCCGCGCCCAGGGCAAGCGCGGCGACGATGCCTCGCCCATCGGCGATCCCACCGGCCGCGATCACCGGCACACCGACCAGATCCACGATCCGGGGCACCAGCGATATTGTCCCGGTGAGTGAATCTTCGGCCGGACGGAGAAATGAGCCGCGGTGTCCTCCGCCCTCGAATCCGGATGCCACGATGGCATCCACGCCCGCCTGCTCCAGCGCCACCGCCTCCTCTGGGGTGGTCGCCGTGCCGACCGTGAAGATGCCTCTGGCGCGGCATTCTTCGAGAATTTCTCGAGGCGGGATCCCGAATATGAAGCTGAAGACCGGGACGTTGGACTCCAGCACCGCCCGGGCCTGGTCTTCAAAGCGGATGGGAGAATAGTGGCCGTAGGCAGGGCGGGAGACTCCCAGTTCGGCCAAATCAGCCATGAGCGGCGCCAGTGAGCGGTTGAATGCGCTCTCGTCCGAGCTCCGGGCGCCCTCGTCTTCCATGGAGACCCACAGGTTTACCGCGAACGGACGCGAGGTCAGCGATCGAATCTCCGCGATCACGTCTTTGATCTCCGGCGGCGTCTTGGACATGGCCCCGAACGATCCCAGTCCACCGAAGTTGGATACCGCCGCGGCCAATCGCTGGGACGACAGTCCGCCGAGGGGACCTTGAACAATCGGATATTCGATGCCAAGCCGATCGGTGAGTCGGGTTCGATTCCAGGTCACTTTCGTCTCCGGCGTCGTGTCTCGCACTGCTGGCGCCCCGCCTAACCTATGGTTATCCGGCTGTCATTCGCCACTCGACCGCAGGTACTTCGCCATCCATGTTAAAGAACTGGGTTCTTCCAGCGTGCGGAGTCCTTCTCCTGGGGGAAGCATGCGCGAAACGGCATCGATGGCGTACCTGCTGGCCTTCCTGATTGGAATCGTCGCCGGGCTCCGCAGTATGACTGCGCCCGCGGCGGTGAGCTGGGCATCCTATCTGGGAAGACTTCACCCAGGCGGTACCTGGCTAGCCTTTCTGGGCTATCGGTGGACGCCCTGGATCCTGACGCTGCTCGCGCTGGGCGAGTTTGTGGCCGATCAGCTTCCGTCCACGCCCAGCCGCACGGCGCCACTGGGCTTTGGCACACGCATCGTCACCGGAGCGCTCTCGGGCGCCGCGGTTGGAACAGCCGGCAGCACCCTGCTCGGGGGAGCGATCGCCGGAGTGGTCGGCGCCGTGGTGGGAACACTGGGCGGTCATTTTTTCCGTGCCCGTCTGGCCACGGCGTTGGGAAATGATCGCCCCGCAGCCTTGATCGAGGACGCGATAGCGATCGCGGCCGCGCTGGCCATCTGTATGGCGCTCCAATGAGGCCGGTGAGTGTGCCGGGTTCCATTGCCGGGGGAGCACAACGTCAGTTGAGGAAGGTTTGCCCGCGACTGGCGTTGGGGTTCGGAGGGCGCGTCAGGGCGAGGGGAGGAGACCGGGCTCACGTGGGGAGCTTTGCGATTGCTTCGATCCGAGGGCTCCGACCGTCGAGCCCTGCAGCGCCCGGAGAAGCCCAACGCCAGTCGCATAGAAGGAATCGGCGTGATCCTGCGAAACCGAGTGGCGCTCCCGATCCTCCTGCTGCTGTTCGCCCTGCTGGGATGGAGCAACGCACACCACTGGGACGAATACTTCTACCTCTATTCGTCCTACCTCCACGCACCCGGCGATCTACTGCGCTACGAGCTCCAGAGCACGATCTTCCCGCCCGGCTTCTTCACCGAGAAGATCGGCCATGTCGTGCTGCTCCGCCTGCTCACGATGGGGTTGGGGGCAGGCGAGCACGTGCTCTATGGCATCGAGGTGTTGTACACGCTCTTCCTGGTAGGCTATCTCTGGGCTTCCTATAAGCTGCTGCAGGAGTTGTTCGGCGCCGACGAGGCTGGCGCATCCACGCTGGTGCTGATGTTCTCGCCGGTGACACTCTATCTGGCGTACAAGATCCTCTCGGAAAGCCCCAGTTTGTTTTTCATTACCCTGGGAAGCTGGATGTTTGTGCGCTCCTTCCGCGCTCGATCCGCTGCTGCCGGGCGAACGGCTCTTTGCCTCGCGTCCCTGCTGCTGGCCCTGGGAACGCTCTGCCGCATTCCCTCGATACTGGGATTCGCCGGTCTCGGCGTCGCCCTGCTCCTGGTGGAACAGCCGGGATTGGAGCGGGGCCGGCTGCTTTCCCGGCTTGTCGTGTTGGGGCTTGGGGTCGGGGCGCTCTATGTAGTTGTGCTCGTGGGACTGGGCGGAGACCCGCTGCGGGTGGTCGGCGGCGTTCACCAGGTTCTCACCACTCACCCGCCATTGGAGCGCGCCTTTGCCCTTGCCGGTTTCCTGCAGACCTTCGCTCTGGTGCTCCCCTTCGCCTGGGCCGAGCGAAGCCGACCCGAGGTACGTTTTGCGACCGTATGGCTGGTATGCGCCGCGTTGCCATTTCTCGCGGGACACGAGTCCCGCTACTACGCGCCCGCCCTCATCCCCTTCGCGGTTCTCAGCGCCGTCGGTTTTCGAAGAGCAGCCGGGAGACTGATGGGAGCTCGGGCAGCTCGGAACGCCTGGGTCGGCATGTTCGCGGCATTGGTGCTGGTCAACCGCATCCTGATCATTCCGCTCATGCCATACGAGGTCGAGCAGGGGCAGCTGCTCTCGCTGTTTCACCGGCTTCAGGCGCAAACGCCAGGCGCCACAATTCTGCTTCCCTGGATCTCCGATTACAGCCTGCTCCGCTTCAGCTCACCGGCCAGCCGGGTGGATCTCTCATTGAGTGAGATGCCCGGTTCCCGGATCTCAGCCGATAGGTATCGGGGACAGCTCCCTGCCGCCGACCGCTGGTGGGCTGGAGCAGAACGTTACGTGGGGTCGGAAAAACGACTCGCGGCTGAACCCCATCCCTGGGAGTACGTCGGCTGGACCTACAACCCGGCCGATCTCAAGCTGCTCGGGATCCTGGCCCGGCTGGGGTTTCAGCCTCCGAGCGGGGCCAGACTGCACAACCACCTGACCGGGAGCTGGATCTGGTCGGATCCGCGGTTGAGCCTCCAGCTGTCGCTCAGGTCCGGGCCATATTATGTGTATCAGGTTGGGACAGGGAGGTCCGGGCACTCCACCTGAGTTTTCCTTCGCTTCCACTGAGTGCTGGCGCGGTGGCGTAACCCCAAACCATTCCTGCACGAAGGTCTAGTTCCTCCCTCCGTTTCTTCCGCCTTATCATAGCCCACTCAGGAAAGACTTCTGCGGCTTCATCGTCCCGGTGCGCGCTCGCGCGTTTTTGTGCTCACATCAGCTGCGAGGACCATCCCTTGAAAGCCCGCTTCTTCGCCGCCCTGCTGCTGTGGGGCCTCCCGTCTGGTCTGGCGGCACAGGACGCGTCAGAATCCAAGTTCGAAGTGTACGGATTCGCGATGATGGACGCCGGCTACAACTTCGGCCAGATCGACCCAGCCTGGTTCGACGTGGTCCGGCCCACCAAGCTGCCCGCCTTCGAGGATCAGTTTGCCCCCGACGGCCAAGCGTTCTTCAGCGTGCGGCAGACCCGGTTCGGCGTGCGCTCCACCACCCCGACCAGTCTGGGCGACCTCAAGACCACATTCGAGTTCGAGCTCTTCGGGACCGGGGTGGACGCGGGAC
>DASUVR010000440.1:0-4516 GCA_036378855.1 Gemmatimonadales bacterium
CGCCGCCGCTCATGCCCCCGGCGTGACTCGAACACGCGGCCAACAGTTTAGGAAACTGCTGCTCTATCCATCTGAGCTACGGGGGCCGGAACTTCTTCACTTCCTAAACGTTGCGGAGCTGCCCCGAAGTGCTTTCTCACCATTGTCACTGCTCGAGGCCTGCCGCTGCTACCGGCGCCGATGCTCATCTGGGTGGAAAGCGATCTGAACAGCGAAAAATGGCCGCCTGTCCAACCCTGAGCAACCCCAAGCGGCATCAGCAGGTGGTTATGACTTGGCAGGTAGCGCCCTGCAGCCGATCCTTACCCCCCAACGCCCCGATCTCCAGGAGGAAGGTCCAGCCCATCAATTCGGCACCCAGCCCCCGCACAAGTTGCCCCGCGGCCCGGGCCGTACCTCCCGTGGCCAAGACGTCGTCCACGATGAGGACCCGATTGCCCTGGCCCAGCGCGTCCCGATGGGCTTCCAGGGCATCGGTACCGTATTCCAAATCGTAGGCTTCAGCCGTCCGCTCCCAGGGCAGCTTGCCGGGTTTGCGTGCGGGGACAAAGCCGGCACCCAGGGCCGTAGCCACCGCGCCGCCCAGGATGAAGCCACGCGCCTCTATCCCTACTACATGAGTTATCCCGGACTCGCGGAATGGGCGGCTCATCTCCAGCACCACCTCGCTCAGGAGGGGGCCGTCCCGCAGGACCGGCGTGATGTCCTGAAAGAGGATCCCGGGCTTGGGATAATCGGGGACTACCCGCAGAGTTTGTCGTACGCGGTCAGTCAGGGGGGTCATCAGGGAGCCTATGGACATGGGACCTACATGATGTCGAAGCTTTTGTCTGGCGTGATTGCCGTCGGCATGGTGGAGCGCTCGACCGTGGCAACTCGGGCGTTTGCAGGTCCCGCTCGGAGCAGCTCTTCCAGAGCGGGCAGAACGTCGTCGGGTCCATTTACCACAACCTCTACCCGCCCGTCCGGCAGATTCCGGGCATAGCCTGCCAGGCCAAGGCTTCGGGCATGCCTCGCCACGAACCAGCGGAAGCCTACGCCCTGCACCGATCCGCTGACCAGGTACCGCACGCCGCTCACTTGATTACCGCCCGCCGGCGCCGCTGCCAGATCACGTAAGCACCGAGGACCACCACAACCGCGGGAAGGATGTAGGTGAGCAACGTGTGATGCACATAGCCGCCGATGACCATCTCCACCTGCTGTCCATGCTTGCCAATAAGCCAGCCCAGGTAGGTAAGAATTCCGCACCAGATTCCTGCGCCCAGCGCGGTGAACCCGATAAACCTTGCCAGGGGCATGCGCGACACTCCCGCAGGAATCGAGATCAGGTGGCGAATCACCGGCAGGAGTCGGCCGATGAGGGTGCTGATTTCGCCATGCCGGCGAAAGAAGGCCTCGGTCCTATCGAGCGAGCGGGAGCTGATGAGCACATACTTGCCGTATCGTCTGAGCAGCGGCTCTCCTACGTACAAGGCAAGACCGTAATTCACCAGAGCCCCCACAATGCTGCCGATGGTTCCCGCCACGACAGCCAGTGTGCCATTCATTTGTCCTTTGGCGGCGAGGTACCCGGCCGGCGGCATCACCAGCTCGCTAGGCAACGGGAGCACCGACGACTCGATGGCCATCAGGACCAGGATCCCCGGATAACCCAGGGCCAGGATGGTATCCGCCAACCAGTGAAAGAAGCCCGAGAGCACGTAGTGGTCAGCGCTCCTCGGAAAACCCGAACTCGCCGACCAGCGGTACGAAACGCACGTCCGCGATGGTGCTGCTGCGCACCTGATCGCCCTGTCGCTCGACGAGCGTGAGGGTCTGGGAATCTCTATCCCCCAAGGGAATCACCATCTTTCCTCCGGACGCGAGCTGCTCCACGAGCGGAGCCGGAACTTCGGGAGATGCCGCCGAGACCAGGATCGCATCATAGGGAGCGTAGGGGCGCCATCCCAGCGTCCCATCTCCTACCAGGACGGTCACGTTTCGAATTCCAGCCGCTTCCAGCGCGGTGCGGGCGCTCTGGGCCAGATGGGCAACCCGCTCTACGCTGAAAACCATGCTGGCCAGCAAAGCCAAGAGAGCCGTCTGATAGCCCGACCCGGTGCCGATCTCGAGCACCTTCTCCTTGCCGGTGAGGCCGATCAACTCCAGATACCGTGCCTGCACGTAGGGCTGGGAGATCGTCTGTCCGCTGCCGATCGGGAGTGCAACGTCGTCATACGCCCGATGGCGTACGCTTTCGGGAACGAAGAGGTGGCGTGGCACCATGCCTACCGCCCGCAGCACCGCCAGGTCCCGCACGCCTTTCCGCTGGAGCACCTCGACCAGCTGGCTACGGTACCCGCCGTAGCTGTCCCCCTGCCCTACCCTTCCAGGGACCATCCGCGGACCGTCTCCAGGAGAGAGTAGTTCGTGAGATCCATGTGCAGCGGCGTGACCGAGATGTAGCCTTCCGCAACCGCAAGATGATCGGAGTTCTCACCCCCCGTCCAGGTGATGGTTCCGCCGCCGATCCAGTAGATCTCCCGCCCCCAAGGATCCTTCATCCGGGTGAGCGACTCGGAGAAGTAGCGACTCCCCAGCTTCGTCACCTGGATGCCGCGGACCTCTTCGGCAGGAATCCGGGGAAGATTGATGTTGAGCAGCATTTGCTCCGGAAAGTCGGCTACCCGGGTAATCCGGCGCACCAGCTCCAGCAGCACACCCCGGTACGTCGCCATCGTTTCCGGCTGGTTCCCGGCGAATGAGATGCCGATGCCGGGAACTCCCAGGGTGACAGCTTCCATCGCGGCTGCCACTGTCCCCGAGTAGAGGACGTCCTCGCCCATGTTCGGCCCGTGATTCACTCCGGAAAATACGAAATCGGGACGCTCGGGCATGAGCGCCTGGAGCGCGAGCATGACGCAGTCGGTGGGAGTTCCGTCGATCTGCCAGCCGCCGTCCGGCCGTCGCGCCGGGCGGAGTGGCCGATGCAGAGTGAGCGAGTGAGAGGTGCCGCTTTGCTCCCGGTCGGGCGCCACCACGGTGACGCTACCTACCTCGCGGCACACGTCGGACAGCAGTGAAAGTCCGGGAGCCAGAATGCCGTCATCATTGGTCACCAGGATGTTCATGACCGAATACGCATCAAGCGTGAAGGAGAACCCTTCACGTGGAGGGTTCGCCGTTCACTTCTTTGCGGGGCGGAGGTGCCTTGCCATCGAGGATGGCCATGATTTCCTCGAGCCCGGCGCGTAGATCCTGAACGGTTTCGGCCTCGAACGCCCGCTTCGCGGAAGCCCGGAGCTCGCCGCTGCGGCGGTACTGGTCGATGCGCTGCCGGGCCCCATCGATGGTGAACTTCTCCGTGTACAGCAGATGCTTCACCGGCATGATCAACTCGACCTCGCGGCCCTTGTAGACCCGGTTTCCCGAGCGGTTCTTGGCCGGATTCAGAAAGCGAAACTGGCTCTCCCAATAGCGCAGGACGTGCGGCTTGAGCTCGGTAAGAGCGCAAACCTCACCAATCGAGTAGAACTCCTGGACCGGACGCGCGGCAGTTGTGGTTGTCATCTCCACTGCTCCGACTTGAGTTCCCGTGCCATGAGCTCGCCGACACCCTCGCGAGCCGGCTTTCCGCTGAACAGAACTTCACCGACCTTCTCAATGATAGGTAGCTCAACCCCCATCCGAGCGCCCAATGCGGCGCCGGCCCTGGAGGTATTGGCGCCTTCCGCCACCGAGCGGTGCTGAGCCCGGTATTCCTCGAACGTTTGTCCCTGCGCCAAGGCGATGCCCAGCGCCCGATTCCGGCTGAGACTCCCGGTGGCGGTCAGAATAAGGTCACCCATGCCGGCCAAACCCGCAAACGTCAGTGGGCTGGCTCCTAATGCTACGCCCAGCCGGGTGATCTCGGCCAATCCCCGAGTTATCAGCGCCGCGCGTGGGTTATGTCCCATTCCCAAACCTTCGAGGATTCCAGCCGCAATCGCGATGACGTTTTTCAATGCTCCCGCCAACTCGACCCCGATGACGTCGTCATGCGAGTAGACCCGAAATGTCGGAGTGGCGAAAATGCGTTGGGCTGCCCGGGCCGGGGTTTCGGCGCGGGAGGCAGCCACGACCAGGGTAGGCTGCCCCTGGCAAACCTCGGTCGCAAAGCTGGGCCCGGATAGCGCGGCGAAGCGAACCGCTGGCAGACACTCCTGAAACACGGCAGACATCAATGCGAGCGTGTTGGTCTCGATGCCCTTAGTCGCACTCACCACCAGGGTGTCCGGCTTGATCACATCGCGGAGTCCATCGATCACGCTTCGGACCGCGTGACTCGGAGCGGCTGACACGACCACGGGAACATCGGCGGCGGTTTCCCGGGCATCGCCATAGGCTCGGAGCCCGGGATGCAGTGGAACGCCCGGCAAGAAAACCGGGTTCTGGTGCTCTCGATTGATCGCCTCGACGACTTCAGGTTCGTAGGCCCAGATCCGAACCGTGTCTCCCTTGAGAGCCAGAAGATTGGCCAGGGTCGTGCCCCAAC